>CAMYJL010000404.1 GCA_947258645.1 uncultured Nitrospinota bacterium | reverse complement strand
CGGGCGGCCAACGCGGCGCTGGTGGGATGGGGGCCGTCCCGGCGCGTGGTGCTCTCAGATACGCTGATGGATTACGAGGCGGACGAGATCGAGGCCATACTGGCTCACGAGATCGCGCACCACCTGGGCCATCACATCTGGCTGCTGATCGCGGGGCGCGGGGTGATGCTTGCGGCGGGGATGTTCATTGCGCAGCAGGTGCTGGAGAGCGCGGTCTTCACGGGATGGGTGGGAGTGTCTTCCCTGGCGCCGGGGGGCGTCGAGGCGATCGCCGCGGTCTGGCTGTTGTTTTCCATTTGGGGAGCGGTGGCGGCCCCGTTCTTCCATGCGTTTTCGCGCCGTCTGGAATACGGGTGTGATCGGTTCGCCGTGCGCCATGCTTTGAAGGGCGAGGCGATGGCGTCGGCGCTGGCGAAGCTGGGGAAGAAAAATCTGGCCGATCCCGATCCGCCGGGATGGGTGGTGACGCTGTTTCACTCGCACCCTTCCATACGTGCGCGGATCAGGCGTGTTCGCGCTGCCGTTCGCGCAAAAGCGTGAGAAGCGGAAGGGCGGTGCCCCTCGTTGACCACAATATCCAGAGATAGCGAAGAAGGCAGTTCCACATGGCGATCGGCGCTTCTGTCGTCTAGGCGGCTTGCTCGTCGCGCAGGGATACGGCCGTGAAGGTGTACCCGGCGCCGCTGTCGGGCGGGGGGTACTGGCCGTTCAGAAGATTGTGGGAATTGTAGACCTCAGTTGCCGGGAGAGGGGGCGCGTCGGGCGTCTCGGTGGTGTTCATCGCGTCGGCCATGATCCGGGAAAAAGCGGGATCGGGCGAGGCGGACGGCGGGACGTCCCGGGACGGGGCTTCCGCCCCCGGGATTGCGCCAGCTACCGGGTGAATTTCGCTCATTTCCTTAACTCCTGACCGACGGTAATCCCTCTTACCTGTTGTTTAACGGAAGAATCGGGGTGGCTCTTGAGCGGGAATTTCATCCGGAGGTGCCGGTAATGCTTGGAAACACAATTAATGATGTTCATTTCCGGGGGATGGAGACTTGCGCGGAAAAGCGGAAAGTTCGTGGGAACTTGGATGGGATCGGCCACATCCCGAGGCTTTCGGCCGGATCATTCCTGAAAATCGAGGTGTTTCTTCATAAACGGGATCACCCATTTTTTGAGCGATTCCTGTTTCAGGCTGTACGCGCCGAACCGCCCCTGCGTGATGACAAGGCGGAAGGGGTGCCCCTGGTTTTTCAGGGCGGCGGCCAGATTTTCCGCTTCCAATAGGGGAAATCGCCGGTTGTCCCTGGAGTGCAGGATCAGGACAGGCCCCCGCAGGCGCCCCGCTCCGTATATTGGAGACCTCAGTTTGTAGGCGGCGGGTTTTTCGGAAGCTGTGCCACCTGTAATAAAGCGCAGGCGCTCGCGTTCGGTCGGGGGGAGTTTTTCATACGCTTTCCCGAGATCGTACACCCCGTCTTCAACGGCCACGAGGCGCACCCGGCGGCTACGGGCGGCGGCGAGGAGTGCGGTCGTCGCCCCCTGTCCATAGCCATAGATGGCCACGCCGTCTTCCATGACATCCCGCCGCCCGGCCAAATAATCGATGGCGCGGACCGCGGCCTCCACGCTGCGTGGCCCCGCGAAATCGGCCGGTCCCGTTGATTCTCCAAAGCCAGGCAGGGAGATGCTCATTGTCACCAGCCCCAGCCTCGCCAGCGAAAACATGGAACGGCGGTAGCGCTGGGCCCGGCCCTTGGCCGCGTGGAGCAGCAGCAGCGCTGGCCGGCGCCTGACCGCGGCGTACCATGCCTCCCGCGCGGGCCATACCGCGTACGCCTCGATTCGACCACCCTCGAGCGGCAGAAACCACTCCTTTACTCCCTCGCCGCGCGATGTCACCGTTTCGTAGCCCCCGCCACATCCGGCGAGGAGCGCCAGGGCCAGAGTAAGTTCGGTGGCAGCGCGGCAGATAGCAGCAGATCTCGATCGGGTCCGGCTCATCGGCAGGTGCCTTCCGATGCGTTCACAATGGGGCGGGCAGGGGGAGGAAATCCCGGAAACCTCTCCCCCCTTTATACCCCATATCGCCGGAAATTCCCGGTTTCAGCAGGGTTTGGGCGCGAGCCCGGTTTCCGGAGCGGCGGTCCTTTCTTGGAAAATGGCGGCATTTCAGATGAATATGGCGGCCTTTCTCTGAAATGGGCCCACATTCGGATGAGAACGGCGGATAAATCCAGAAAAAGCTTGCCCGAAACGCATTTTCGCTATATATTCTCTTTGAGAAAGTTTAGCGAAATTCACAAAATATGGGTGCGAAACGAAATTAATGACACTATATATAGGTTTAAGAGGATGAGCGGCCGATTTGATGGCTGCTCTTCCCGCAAGCTGCAGCCGCACAATTCCAACCGTTCAGAAGGAGGCCACCGATGATGACCCCGACTGGATTCAGAACCAGCGGCACAAGCTCCTTGAAGCCGAAATCCCGCAAGCGCATCCACCACGCCTGTCTCGACAACCTTCACCATTTCCTCGAAGGAGAGGTGGATTTCGAGGCGTGGGCGCTTCGCCAGGAAGAGCTCGAAAGCCAGCTCACACCCGAGCCCGAGCTTCCCTTCATGCAATTGCCGCCGGAGCCAGAAGACCCGGCGCCCGATCGTCCTTCAAAGCGCCCCCCGAGGCGCCCGGTCGCCGCCTGAGCAAAGCCCGCCCGATTCGTCAGGCCGCTTTCGGCCGCCCGCAATCATCCCTTCCGGGGGGGAGTTTCCCTCCGCCCGCAGACGGTCCGTCTTGTTTTTTCCCCTCGTACAATTTGTGCGGGGGTTTTTCTCTTGAGGGCGCTGCATTTTCGGGGAGCCGGAGGGAAGTCGTCCGGCCCGAGGTTCCCACGTTCAGGCGTTCCACCTCGGATGCCAATTCAAACAATAAAAGAATGTTAAAATGATGTAATAGAAAATATTATTGTACACATTAAATAAGTTGGATATCATCTGACCTGGTG
>CAMYJL010000403.1 GCA_947258645.1 uncultured Nitrospinota bacterium | reverse complement strand
GAATGGACCGAGAAGCGCAATACCGCTTCGAAGGGATTCGAGTATGGAATTCAAATCACTACCATTAGCCTCCTTCGGTCCCCTAACACCTTTCTGAATGACCCAATCGAACTCGTTTTGTCGTGCGATAACATGCTCTCGGCCGGAAACTATGGCGGCATCTCCCACTAGCTTTTGAATCTCTCCCGACCATAGAACGATAGCACAGGGCTTTATTTTCTTTTTTTCCCGCAGGTAGTGGCGGATCGCTACAACGTACGCCTTGCCGTCTCGATGCCTTAAGAGAAATTCTCCGACGCCCTCACCAAGGTCGTAATCCATCAGGATGATGTCGGCATCGATGACATCCTTATCCTTCAACGGTTCGAACTCGCCATCTTCGTTGCTACTCGAAGGAAGGCGTACGGCCGAATCGAATTGCTCTGCATCGACGATATCCTCAAATCCCTCGGGATCGTTATCAACCATGAGAACTTTGCATTTTGCCTTCCTGCCGGCCGCGCGAGCGTTGGTGGCCGTTGATTTGGATTCCCTGTCGGCCATCACTTCGGAAACCTTAGCTCTATGGCCGACGAAAAGTTGCCGCGCGGTCTAACGAAATGGATTTCCGCACCGTATTCGTCGAGCATGCTGCGCACGATGGTCAGGCCCAGTCCCATGCCTTGACCCAGAGTCGCGTCCACCATTTTGGTGGTTGACACGAAGGGGTCAAACAACCGTTCCGCGGTATTCAAATTGACTCTCCGACCGGTGTTTTCGATGCGAACGATGATCTCATCGTTGGTTTTTTTCCCAGATGCGTGAATCTTTCCGTTTCGCCTTGCTGCCTTCACGGCGTTGGTGAGGAGGTTAGAGAACACCATCGTTACTTCCGCCGGGAACATCGCCGGGGACCTCAGGTCGTCCGGAATGGAATTCGTGATTTCTATGCTCCTTTGCTCGGCAATGGACTGAACCAGGCGAATGCCGGCCTCGAAACGGTTCTTAAAGTTCTGCCTAGACCTTCGCCTTCGGGAATCTGCGGAAACGACATCGATTAGATAGGTTGCGGAGCGGACCATTCGGTGCTGAAGGTCTTTTGCCGTCTTGATGACACGCGACAAGCGTCGTTGATTTTCCCGGTTCAAAGATACCGTCGAGCGAATGAACTCGAGCCTTTCCACGACCCCTTGACCGATCTCCACCATCCCATTTATTTCGTGAACGAATGTAGCCATCTGGCCGCCTACCGATGCGAGGATCCTGAGCATTGTGCCTTCGGAAGCCAATTCATCCGAAACCTCATAGACGCTTTCGAAAGCCTTCAACGCCTTTTCGAAATTTCGCCGCGATACCTTGTCCACTTTTCCTGCGGCCAAATCTCGTTTCACATCTTGCGCGAGATTGATTGCCAATTCGGCCTTGGCTTTTACGAGGTGAATCGAAGGAGATATGTCGCTTGCCGCTTCTTCCGCGATTGCACGGGCGTCACGTGCCTGTTCCTTTCTTCCGCGTTTGATTTCCGCAGAGGCTGCATAGCGCACCCGTGTCTGCAAATGGATGGCGCTACGCACGATCTCCCTAATCATGTCTATGTCTTCTCCAGGCACGAATCCTTCTCGGTTAATTAGCATCTGGATTCCTGGGGCCCGTGTCTGGGTCAGAAAGACTGCGCCAAAGAGTTGTCTGTTTATTGGAAGCGAAAGACCCTCTGAGTCGCCTGCCACTTCGGTCAATCCGGCAAACGGACCTTTATCGATAAGTGTCCCTAAAATAACTGCCGTTCGATCAGCATAGTCAAAATCGAATCCTAGCCAATCATTCCCGGGTTCGCCATAGGGCAGGACACGGAAACCTTCCATGTAAATCCGGATGCCTTGCTGCTCTCTTGGCCATCTTTTCCCTTCGCGCACAAGGATACGGGCATGAAAGGATAGGTTTGGTTCCCTCTGCGGGTGGCGAATCTGAAACCGTTCGCTCTTTGCCGTGGGATAACTCTGAACCAGCTGCCTCGATGGAATGATGGAAACCAAAACTTTCCGCTTGGTTGCGTCGCAATCGATTTCGATCACCCAAGCAGCAGATTTCACATCCGCACTTTCGGCCGCTTCCGGGGGAGCCAACTCACCTTCGGGACGAAATTCGAAGGCATTTCCGTCCTTCGACCTAAAATCATTTACCTTGGGCCGCCGGAATGCGCCTCCGCTTTCGAAAACCGCGCGCGGCAAAAGCCGTCCTACAGATCTTCCGGAGGGCCCGACGCGCCGTGCCGGTCCCGAAAATCCCCACTGGGAATTCTTATGCCGATGATCTGCGGGCAGTTCCAGTAATAGACCCAGGCCGCAGTCTCCTCCCCGTTCTCCAACCTCACTTTTGTGCTCCGGCGCAGGTATACGCTGTGTGGCTCATCGCCAGGGGAGTATTCTTCCAACTCATCCAATTCCCAGAGGGTTTTTTGAAACAGGTCGGGGGTGATTTCGACCAGGGTTCCCACAACCCGTCCCTGGCCGCGCTCAAGGTAGGGGTAGCCGCCGTTGATGACGAAATAGAGCTGGCCTTCAACGCTGGCCGTCTGTTCGTTGCAGGTGCGTCCCTGCAGGAAACGGGAATAGTTTTTTTCTCCTGGGCGCAGGGTCCCGTAGACAAAAACCGGCAGGTAGCTGAAAGTTTCCCGGGGCTGATTGGTCATGAAGTAAAATCCCTTTCAAGAACTTGAAAACGAGAAGATATTATATAGCATTAAAAATCAGCAGATGAACCCTTTCGAGCGCAACGGATCCAATGACCTGTTCCTGTCCACTTTCATTTCAAGAGGCTTAACTCATCGAGAGTCTTTATGGAAAATGACCCCGCAGTATCGCCCTCCAGCTGTGGCCCGGCTGCGACAACGACCGGTACGGGACCCCAAAAAAGTCCGGACCGATTCAACCCAGGGCTTAAAGGCTCTTCTGCCGATCTGAATCAGTTTCGTGCTCTGCTCGATGGTTGCCATGACCTGATCCTGCTGTTC
>CAMYJL010000402.1 GCA_947258645.1 uncultured Nitrospinota bacterium | reverse complement strand
GCCCGGGCGTCGAGGCGGTGGCGAGTCTCTGGACCTACCGGCCCAAGTACTTCTACGGCGCGTTCATGGCGCCGGCGGCGAAGCTCCAGAGCGACCCGGATACCTACACGCGCTTCGCGATGTCCATGATTCAGTCCAACCGCTCCATTTACAAGGACAAGGCGGGCTTCCTGAAGACGGCCAACAAGTGGATGAAGGGTGTGTATAAAAAGCACCCCGGTCTCCTGAGCCAGACCTACGACACCTTCGTCAAGGCGCGGATCTGGGCCGTCAACAGCGGCATGCCCAAGGCCACGATCGACTGGACGAACGATTTCAATAAAAAGCGCGGCAAGTATAAGAAAGGCGTCCCGAGCTACACGGATCTGATCGACACCAGCATCGCCGAAGCGGCCCTGAAACGGGTCGGCGGCGCGATCTCGCCGTCCGAGAAGTAGAAACGGATCTTCCCGGCCGCCGCGCCGCCCCGGCGCGGCGGCTTTTTTTCCGTTCTTAGATAAAATTCCTGAAAGGGGAGTTTTGTGAAAATTGTTCTTTACTCCGACATCCACGCCCAGCTCGCGCCGCTCGACGCGGTCCAGGAGGCCGTGGCGAAGGAAAATGCCGACCGGGAGATCGTGGTTGGCGATCTGGTCATGCTCGGTCCCGAGCCCGCCGAGGTGGTGGAGCGGTTCATGGGCCGCAAAGATGTCGATGTCCTCGCCGGGAATCTCGACTGGTGGGTTTCGAAAAGAAAAGACGAGACCGACCCGCCGAAGAACGAGCACCACGTCTGGCTCTACGAGATGGTCAAGATGACGCGCGAGCGCCTGACCCAAGAGCAGATCGACTATCTGGACGGCCTGATGTGGTCCATGACCATCACCCCCGAGGCGGGCCACGATTTCTACATCTTCCACGCCACGCCGGACGACATCGAGGACGCCATTCCGCTTCGCTATACGGACGATGAGGTAAAGGAAAAAATCAAGGGAACGGATGCCGAGATCATGGCGTTCGGCCACGTCCACGGCCCCTATATTCGGCAGGTGGGCCATCAGACCCTCGTCTGCACCGCGGCCGTCGGCATGAACTGGGACGGCGACTACCGACCCGTATATTCCGTCGTCGAGTACGAGGGAAACGGCAAGTGGCACGCCGAGACCAAGCGCGTGGAATACGACTGCGAGGCACAGGCCAAGAAGAACGAGGACGGCTGGATGCCCCACGGTGACCGCATCGCCAAGATGGTCCGGACCGGCGAGTTCTGGAACCCGGCCCACATGCCCCACTAAGCCCGCCGTGGTTGTTTTCGTAAAGGGAAAGCCTCCCCGAGACTGGAAGATGCAGGTCAAGGACTTCGTCCGCGAGCGCTACGCGCATCTGGCCGTGGCGGACGCCTTTCCCGACGGAGGCGCCGGACGGGCGCGGGACGCCGGATATCCGGCGGAATGGCTCGAAGCGCTCCCCGGGCGTGTGGCGGGCGCCTACTGCGGCTGCGGGTACGCGCTCGAGGGCGTCGATCTCTCCGGCGTGCGCCTCGCGGTGGACCTGGGTTGCGGCGCGGGGCTGGACACGCGCCTCCTCGCCGAGAAACTGGGCGGCGACGGGCGTATCCTCTCCCTCGATCTAGCGCTCCCGATGCTGCAAAGGGTCCGGGAGGCCGCCCGGGGAATCCCCGGCGCAGGGGTTCATCTCTCCGCCGGGGACATGGAACTGCTCCCGATCGCGGACGGCACGGCCGATCTCGTCACCGCGAACGCCTCGCTGAACCTTCTTGTGGACAAGGGCAGGGCGCTCGCCGAAATCTTTCGAATCCTCCGCCCCGGCGGAAAGTTCATCGCGCGGGAACTCCTGAGCGAGGGCCCGCTTCCGTCCGAGATTGCTGAAGACCCCACGGCCTGGAACGCCTCGCTGGGCGGCGTCATCGAAGAAGACGCGTGGCGGGTTCTCTTCCGCGAGGCGGGTTTCCCCGACGTGACGATCTCACATCACCGTCCCTTCCGGCCGGTTGTCTCGGCGCGGATGGCGGCGGTGAAACCGTTTTAACGCAACCGCGAGAAAATCATGTCCGCCGAAACATCCGGGGCCGACCGGCTCACGCAGGAAGCGCTGGCGCACTGGTATGTCCGCCTGCTGGCGAACGGGATTTCCTACTTCGACGCCTCCGAGGTCATCCCCCGCGTCACATCCTGGCGGGAGTGGTGCCGCCTCTGGATCGAGCGTGCGGCGCTTCGCGAACGCGAGGCCGGGGAGATGGCGGCGGCCGGCCGGGAACGCAGCGCCGCCGAAGGGTTCGCCCGCGCCGCGCTGGCCTACCATTTCGCCCAGTTCGTCTACCATGAGGACCAGGACCTCAAGCGCGAGGCGCAGGAGAAAAAAGTGGCCTGCTACATGCGGGCGCTGCCCGGTCTCCGGCCCCCCGGCGAGCGGGTGAAGATCCCTTTCGAGGGCGGGGAGCTGCCCGGGATTCTCCGCATTCCGAAAGAAGCCGGGAGCGGCAAGGGCGCGCCGGTGGTCATCCTAATCGCGGGGCTCGACTCCACGAAAGAGGAATTCTATACGCTCGAGGCCGAGATTCATGCGCGGGGGATGGCGACGTTCTCCTTCGACGGGCCCGCGCAGGGGGAACGGACGGACCTGCCACTCCGCCCTGATTTCGAAGTCGTGGTCTCGAGCGTGGTCGATTTGATATGCGGGGATTCAAGGCTCGACACCGGGCGGATCGGCGCCCTCGGGGTGAGTACGGGCGGCTACTATGCGCCTCGTGCCCACGCGGCGGACCGCCGTCTTCGCGCGTCGGTCGGCGTGACCGGATTTTACGACCTGGCCGACTGCTGGGAGGGCCTTCCCGCGCTCACTCGGCAGGGCTTTTGCGTCTCGTTCGGTAACGTGAGCCTGGCCGAGGCCGCGGAGATGGCGAGGGGCGTCACCCTCCGGGGCCTCTTGAAAGACGTGGACCGGCCGCTCCTGATCATTCATGGAGAAAAGGATCGGCTCTGCCCGGTCTCCCACGCGCATCAGATGGTCGAGGAG
>CAMYJL010000401.1 GCA_947258645.1 uncultured Nitrospinota bacterium | reverse complement strand
GTGACATCCCCAAGGGGCCTCAGAGGCCACTAGACAAGTGACCTCTGCACCCTCCGCCTCCCGAAAATTCGAGTCCATTGATATATCCGCCTCCTTGTCATGGGCTCAGGGAGTGCTGACCTCACCCTGCGGCGGACTGCTAGGCCATTCGCGGAATGGGAATGGTTTTTCTTCAGTGACGAACGTGAGGTAAAGGGTGATTTCATAAAGATAAGTAGCCAAGCCCTGGCTGAATCGGAGAAGTGGCGCGAAGGTCTTCCGCGCGATCAACACCGAGAGGAAGTGAAAGATCGCCACAAAAAAAACCAGGCCCTTGGCGATCCCGTAGATCACCAGGAACAGCAACATATACAAACCTCGAATCCAGATTTCCTTTGCGGGAACGCGATCAGGGGTCTGCGATTCGCTCGTCTCTCCACTCATGGTTTTTCTCCTTCAAAGCCCCGATGACAGTCTGTTCATTACGTATGTCTAATTCTGGACGGGAAATCCCGAATTGGAAAGAATATCCTGTTAATATAAACTCAGCTGGTCTGGTGTCCATATAAGTATCTACAATCGGTTCCCCTCTATACTAATCAGAGTCACTCAATCTCACATCGAAATTTGCTCAACTCCTTGAAATCTATTGCTCCATGTCACTTGGTACCGCTCGGTACATTTTTGTACAAATTCCCTGAAATTGCATTTACACTAAATGGCGCTCGCCCCTGAAGAGGCTTCCTCCGTGATCCCGATACTCATCGCCGCGCTCACCGGCGCGCTCGCCTACCTACTCGGCTCGGTCTCGCCCGCGTATTTCGCGGGGCGCTCGCGGGGGCTGGACCTGCGCTTGGAGGGGGATGAAACGCTCGACTTTCTGAACGCAGGGCGCGTGCTCGGCCGGCCGGCCGGGGCGATGGTGTTCGTGGCGGAACTTCTCAAGGGGCAAATCGCGGTGGGGCTGGCGATGCTCCTGGGCGGATCGCCCTGGGCGGTGGCGCTGGCGGGCCTGCTCGCGGTGGCCGGCCAGGTCTGGCCCCTGTTCCACGATTTCGCGGGCGGAAGGGGCCTGGCGGTGGCGGCGGGCGTCCTCATCGCGGCCTCGCCCTGGACGCTGGTGATCTCGGCCACCCTCCTCGCCCTTTTGTATTTCGTCACCGGCCGCCTCGGCCATGCCGAGGTGCTGACATTCGTCCTTCTTCCCGGCGTGGCCATCCTGACCGAAAGGGCCGACCTCGCGATGATGTCCCTCGCGATCTTCATGACGGCGCTTCTCATCATTCCGCGATGGCGAACCGTCGAAACCCTCCTCGGGATGAGGAAAACGCCAGAGGAGGAAGAAGCGGACCTCGAAGAACTCGAAGAAGAGCTCAGAAACGAAACCGGCGGGCCCGAAGACCCGCCGCTCGATTGATTTTTATCCCCGGGAACTCTCCCTTCCGCCTCCGCCGGAACCGCTATTCCTCATCCAGCAGATAGCCGATGACCTCCCGCGCGGAGTAGGATGTTTTTCCGTCCGGCAGAAACCGGACGATTTCGTTGACATCGCTTCCGGAGGTGACCAGGGGTTTTTCCCGGTAGCCCGACTTCCGGACCTGGGACAGGCCGATGTTGGACAGAAGTCCGTTGCAGAGGCACTTGCGGCCTTCGGTATCTTCGCGGGCGCCCCCCTTTTTCAGATAATCCGCCACCGGCTCCGCCGCGCAGCGATGGCCCAGGGTGCCGTCCTCGCGCCGGTAGATTTCCTGCAGATAGCCCAGGTCGCACATCCGCGGGCGCTCTTCGTAAGTCTCCGGCTCCGAAACCGTGCCTTCCAGCCGCACGATCTTGAACGGAAAGCGGGTGGGGGATGCAAAAGGATCCGTAAAGACTTCGGCCTCTCCCCGCGCCGCCTTTTCGCACACCGCCTGCTTGACCTCCTCCGCCAGGCCGGACTCCTCGCAGAAGGCGAACAGGGTGCCCGCCTGAACGCCCTGAGCGCCCTCGGCTTTCATCTTTCTCAACGTCGCTGGATCGGCGCAGGAGCCGGCCACCCAGAACGGAAGGCCCAGCTCCCTGATCCGGGAGAGATCGACTGTGTCCTTGGGGCCATAGCAGGGCTCCCCGCTTTCCAGAAGTTGGAGCGGCCCGCGCGGCGGCGCGTTATGCCCGCCCGCGGCGGCCCCCTCGACGATGAACCCGTCCACCTTGCCGGTGGCCTTTTTCATCAGGGTCAACGCCAGCGTCACCGAAGATACGACCGCGAGAAATTCGGGGCGCCTGAGGGATGGCAACTCATCGGGGATCAGGCTCCGGGGATCGAAGCGCATCTGAAAGCATTCGTCTTTCGGGGCATCCGCCACATGGATCCGGATGGCGGCCGCCTCGTGGCGGGCCAGCCGATCAAGCGCGCCGGGGATCTCCCTCGGGATGCCCGCCCCCATCAGGACGAAATCGACCCCGGCCAGCATCGCCCCGTAGAGCGAGGCGAGGTTGGGCAGCTGGATTTTCTCGAGCAGGTTGACCCCGACCAAGCCATGATGGCCCTCCTTCGCCAGCCACACCTCGGCGAAGTTCGCCGCCACCGTCAGCTCCAGCAGGCTCTGTTTCGGCTTGATGCAGTAGCGCGGAATCGGCTTGTAGGGCGCCTCCTCGCGCTTTCCCCCGGGGATGAAATACCGCTTCCGCACCCGCCCGGCGATCTCCGGCACGGGGAAGCGATCCAGCGCGCGGCGCATATGGCCGCCGGGGTCGCCATCCTGGAGCCGCCGCGCCAGGATGAGGTCGATCGCCGTTCCCGACACCACGCCCATCTGGCCGGTCTGGGCCACGGCCTTCGCCAGCCGCCAGTCCGACACGCCCGCGCCCATGCCGCCCTGGATGACGGCGGGATATTTCTGAGTCGATTCGCAGCTTGGGCTCTCGAGCCCATGTGTCTCCAGATTTGCAGACTCGGCCATTGCCATTTCCATATTTCGGCGCACTCGCTATGTAATGGATGCCGTGCTTTCGGGGCACGGCGGAATATATCGCCCCATTGGAGAGGGGGAAGGCGGAACATCCA
>CAMYJL010000400.1 GCA_947258645.1 uncultured Nitrospinota bacterium | reverse complement strand
CCGAGACGATCATCGAGGACGACATCGAAGCCCTCCGCGCGGCCGGTCTCACTGAGGAGAACATCGTCGACGCCATCGCCTGCGCCGCCTATCGCGTCTACGCCAACACCCTCAACTTCGCCCTGGGCGATGTCGACCGCGATCCCGAAGGCCCCGAGGAGATCCGCGAGGTGATCCGGGAACTCCGGGAAGAATAGGAAATCAGACCGCCCTCTCGTCGGAAAAACCCGGGTTAACCCGGAATTTCAGCCCCCCCGGTCCGCCGCCGCTGGAACAAGACAGATCGGTCCCCGATCCGGATTGTAGGGGGTGGACGGGAAAAGACAGCTACAGGAAATGCGGGGCGGCATACAGGAAGTCACTCGCCACTTGATACTGGACGGAGAAAATGACCCGACAACCTCAACCCGAATCCGAAAAGCCCCTCTCCATCCGCCCTGGCCACCCTGCTCGCCGCCTTCCTCGCGGGCTTCGGTCACCAGTGGGGCTGGTGGCGCTTCTGGATCGGCTTCCGGATTCTCCGCTATTCGCTATACGGCGCGTTCGCCGCCGCCCTCGCCTCCCTGCTCGGCCTCGCCCTCTCGCTCTGGGAGCGCGCCTGGAGGCGGGCCCTCTGGAGCCTGCTCGGTCTCGCCCTCAGCCTGACGCTGATCTGGATCCCCCTGAATCTCTATTACGCGGCGCAGGGCGTCCCGCCGATCCACGACATCACCACCGACACCGCGAACCCGCCCGCCTTCGCCGCGATTCTCCCCCTCCGGAAGGACGCGCCCAACCCCGCCGCCTACGACGGCCCGCGCGTCGCCCGGCTTCAGAAAGCCGCCTATCCCCACCTCAAGCCGCGCATCTTCGACGCCCCCTTCGCCCGGGTGTTCCAAAACGCCCGGGCCGCCGCCCAGGAGATGGGCTGGGCGATCATCGCCGCCCGGCCCGGGGACGGGCGCATCGAGGCCACCGACACCACCTTCTGGTTCGGCTTCCGGGACGACGTCGTCATCCGCATCCGGCCCGAAGGGAAGAAGACGCGACTCGACATCCGCTCCAAATCCCGCGTCGGCCGGAGCGACCTCGGGAAAAACGCAGCGCGGATCGATGCGTTTTTAAAACGGATGGACGAGAAGCTTCAATGAATCCGGATATCTCATTTCAGCCGAATGAGTCATTCGCCATGGACAAGACAGAAGCAGGCCTGGCCTGGATAAGGAATTTCATTCATGGGGGATTCAGTATTCTCGGAGCACACCGGAGAGCAAAAAAAGCGCAGACCCTTGGCACCAGGAAAGAGAACCTGATGACGCAAGCCTGCGCCTTTGGCACGCCGCGTGCGTTTTACCCCGAAGCCGAAAAACCCCCTTTCCGGGACCCATTACCCCTTGGGCGTCTTTTTCCGGGGTTTCGGCATTCGGGATGAGTGATGATCAACGATCATCCACTTGCCGTTTTGCAGGTGATACGTAAAGCTGAATCGCGCGGGAACCTTGATTCGTTTTCCCCCGCGCAATACGGAAAAGCTGTAATAGCCCGTGTTGATCGCTATCTTGCCATACACCCGGATGCGTTGCTCTCCAAATATCACCCTGTTGTGCGGTGTTGCCGGCATGCCCTTGAAGTAGTCGAGAATGGCTTCCGGGGTGTCGCGCAGCGTCGGCGACAGGGTGCCCCAGAACACCGCCTTGGGGTCATAGAGCGCGAGAGCCCGTTGCGGGTCGCGGCTGTCATACGCAGCTTTCCACGCTTGCGTCGCCGCGGCGACATCCTCCTTGGGCCCGGCCGTTGCGATCCCTTGTACCCCGAGAGCGAGAACTAATGCGAGGATCAGAATGCGTCGCATTGAAAATCCTCCTTTCAGGTTTTCGTGAACCATGGCTGATTATCTGGGCCACGGTCAGCAAATTTTGACTGGTGCTGGGTCAAGGTCTCTTGATTCACCTTCTTGAAAAGTCAAAAACGGCAATTTCGTCCGCATCCCTCCATCCATAGGCATCCCCTCCTTTCCGGCCGCTTAGTGCCAAAAGGCTACGGCGGTTTCATCTTGGAAAATGCAGGGCGTTTTTGCCGTTCCGCGGACACCCACCTCTATCCGCTCCAGAAGGTCACCACAGATCAGGCAATGTGGGCCGCTTTCCAGATCAGTGGATGAGAACTGGGTGTTGTCGAACCAGCTATGGCACCAGAGGCACTGGAAGAACCTCACCTTGACATCCGGCGAGATAACCGCTGTCATCATGGACTCCCCCGGGAAGTATTCCTCCCCTGCGGCGGCTTCAAAACGATGGTGTATTTTGTACTTAGATTTGCCTGTAAGGTTCTAGCGAAACCTAACACCAAGCCTAGGTGAACGAGCCAAAAAAATGTACATTTCCATAGGGTTCCCTCTCACCTTTTTACCGCGGAGCCTTAAAAATGGGGCTATTCCCAAAACGGTCTTGGCGCCGGTTCTGCGAACTGTTGTTCGTAGCGGGACCAAGCATCCCAGCCCCCAACCAGGTTGCTCACTTGGGTATAGCCCAGTTTTTTCAAGGTTCTCCCCGACAGGGCGCCACGATAGCCCTCCTTACAATAAACCAAGATAGGTTTGCTCGTGTCTTGCGCCAATCCGGCGATCTGGAATTCAAGAAGGCCCCGAGGCAAGTTCACAGCACCTGAGATATGGCCCGCCTGAAACTCAGCCGGCTCGCGGACATCCAGAATGAGCAGGTCTTTTTGCCATGCGATGAGCCCCTTTGTTTGGATCACGCTCAACTGATCGTGGCTGGCTCTCGCTTGATCCATCAGGATCCAAAGGCTTTGCTCCTGAACAGGCACTCCCATCATGGGAGTCTTAGAGCCCACCATGGACGCGAAACCCAATACCATTGCGCTCACCGTCACGAGAACAGCGGTGAAAATAAGAGGCTTCTTCATCACTTTTCCTCCTCGTTGTCAAAACCAGCGGGTGCGGGCGGCAACCGGATCGCCATTGAGACAAAAAGGGACAAAGTGGTTAAAATGGCAGCTAGCTTCTGTATGCTTCCCTCCCAATGAAGCTGATCTCCAAAAATGAAAAAACTACCCTCGAGGAAGGAGATGGAAAGGTCTGGAAAACCTCACTTTCCCAGTGAACACTCCTCGGTGGCAGCTCTATTTGCGATTAATTAGACCATTAAGTCCAATAAGGATTATAATATAATTTCCGGACATGAAACTCGCAACGTAAAACTCACGGATGGCTTTTTTTACCGAGGTAAGGCTGTGCCCATCCTGTCCGAAATTTCGACCGCGTTCTAGCCTGCCTGCGCCGAATTCCTGATCAAGCGGCAATGGGCGTCTGAATCGCAATCGCCAACCACAGGCCAATGCCCATACAATCAATGGGCTCGAGTTTTCGGGAGGCACAGGCAGGCCTGAAACCCGCCCGCCGATTTCACTGTGAATCAACCCCTACACCCTCGGAATGACCTCTTTCGCGAGCATCTCGATGATCCGGAAGCGCTCCTCGAGGAT
>CAMYJL010000399.1 GCA_947258645.1 uncultured Nitrospinota bacterium | reverse complement strand
GGCTGTTCGATGTCTACCGCGCCACCTACGAAGTGAAGGACGATGAATTGCTGGTTCTGGTTCTGGAGATCAAGCCGAGGGGAAGCGCGTACCGGAAATTCAGCTAACGGCCAACTCAAGGAAAGGTGGCCGCGGCCGGCCAAATGGAAAAGGGGCAAGAGAATGACAACGACCGTCAGCACCCGAGAGGTGAGGCAGAAGTTTTCGCATTTCGTGAACATGGTGGTTTACGGGAAAGAGCGCATCGGAATATCCAGAAATAACGAGCCGGTCGTGTTCATGATCTCGCCGGAAGACATGCGTCTTCTCGAAGCGCTGGAGGACAGGTACGACCCGGGCGAGATTGATGAAATCCTGGCAGCCGTCGAGAGCGGCGAGGAGAAAACCTACTCGCTTGAAGAGGCCGCCAAAGAGCTTGGGGTGGAAATTCCGGAGGGGGAGTGACGGACCTCGGGCGTAAAGTTTTTCATTCGGGCGACGAGTGAATCGCCGAAGTGCACCGGCACACGGCCGCGCGTCGTCCGGCGCTACCGCGTTCCCGCCATCAGACGGCACCGGCGCGCCCGCGCCCGCCACGTCTACCGGCGGCACCCGAAAGCCCGCGAGCATATCCGGAAAGACGGCAGGCGGAAAGGTCGCGGGCGGGGGGGGGACGCTTGTGGGCAGTGTTTTTCCTGGCGGGGGTGCGCTGGGGCCGCTTTAATCCGCGCGCGCCGGGGCGGCGGGGGACGCGGCCCCCAAAGATCCTCGTCCAAAAAGTTTCAAAAATTTACGCATGCAGGGCTATCCCAACGTAAAACCGATTTCTGTGCGAACTTTATCTTGTAAAGATCGATAATTTCTTTGATCTTGGTGAGTTCTTTGTTGCCAGCTGGGTGAACCCTTATGACGATTTTACTTTGCTCATTTAATTTTTTTCCGGTTGTTTCGTCGAGCCAGTACCCACTGCCATCAAGAATCGTAAAACCAGTGAAAAATCTGGGTGTGATTTCGGCTGCCACAAATTCCCGCCATTCTTTTGGGGTAACGATTCCACCGTCTGATTTACTCATTCCAAAAAACAGGCGTGTTGCTATCCAGGTCTCCCCTTGGCACTCAATACTCTCCAGGTTTCGTCCAGCCACGCAACTGGAGAGCAAAATGAGAAAGATGGGTATAAACACATAATGTCGTCTATTCTTCAATATATCCTCCGTCCGGAATGATGCGGCAACCGCCGCCCATTCCCAGACTCCGCATCATTGGCCACGATTCGATAGCATTTCTTGAAAGGATTTAATTAAGTATAACGGGAAGCGTAATATAAAAACAACTTCTCAGGCCAAAGCGCGGGCCGGGATGCAGCATTCTCCTTTTCGGGGCGCAATGACTCCTTCCCCTCTTGATTCAACACCACTTGCAGCCCCGCATAATCGATAGCCAAAAACTGCGCGGTATTGGCGTGCCAGCGGGAAAGCCGAAGCCACGTGAACACGCCATCGATCCCCCCCTACCTCCTCTTCCTCGGAGGCCGCCCTCTTCGTGGCGAACGCTTGCGGACCGTTTTTTTCTTCGCGGTTTTGATCTGGGGCCGCTTTCATCCGCGCGCGACTAGGCGGCGGCCGCCCGGGCGGGGCCGGGCTGGTGGGGACAGAGCGGATCGGTCTCGAGGGGATCGCCGGTGGCGGCGAAGGCGCGCGCGCGCGAGCCGCCGCAGATGGCGCGGAAGGCGCACCGCCCGCACCGGCCCTTCAGCCGGCCCGGGTCCCGCAGGGAGCGGAAGAGCGGGCTGTCGCGGTATATCCCCACCAGGGGCTCGCGCCGGACGTTTCCCGCGGCCAGCGGGAAGAAGCCGCTCGGGTAGACCTCCCCGAGATGGGAGATGAACGCCACCCCGTTCCCGTCCCGGATGCCGAAGCCCCGGCCGACGGGGGTCCGGAGGATGGCGTCCCGGCTCATGCCCTCCGCGCGCATCGCCTGGAAGGCGACCCGCCGGAAATGCGGCGCCTCGGTGGTCCGGATCCGGAACGGGGCGCGCGCCGCCCGCTCCCACAGCCAGGCGAGGAACGCATCGCCCTCGGCCGGGGTGATCTGGGCCAGCTCCCGCCCCCGGCCCGTCGAGACGAGGAAGAAGAGCGACCAGGCCATGGCCCCGAAGGTTTTGACAACCTCGTGGATCCGGGGAAGGTCGGCCAGCGTCCGGGCGGTGACCATGGTGTTCACCTGGAGCGGCACCTCGGCCTCCCTCGCGTAGCGGGCGCCCGCGATCGTCCACTCGTAGGAGCCATCGACGCCCCGGAAGGCGTCGTGCCGGGCGGCGTCGGAGCCGTCGAGGCTGAGCGAGATGCTGTGGACCCCCGCCTCCTTGAGCCGGACCATCGCCTCCCGGGTCAGCTTCGCCGTCCCGGCCGGGCTGGTGGAGACGTCGAGCCCCAGCTCCCGCGCATGGGCGATCAGCTCGCAGAGGTCGGGACGCTGGAGGGGGTCGCCGCCGGTGATGACGAGGTGGGGCGGGTTGCGGCCGCCGAAGGTCGCGATCTCCCGGAAGAGGGCCCTGGCCTCGCCGGTCGTGAGTTCACCGGGATGGCGGCCCGGGACGGCTTCGGCGCGGCAGTGGACGCAGGCGAGGTCGCACGCCTGGGTGGACTCCCAGTAGATCATGACCGGCCCGCGATCGAAGACGAACCCCTCGGACGCCCCGGCGGGGCCCGCCCCTCGCTCTGTTTTTCGGCTGTTTCCGCCGGCCACGGGTATCGCCTCCTATGAGGGAGACGGATTGCCGGAGGGGATGGATGGGGAGGACCAGCGGGATCGATCCTAGCAGGGGGCGCGGATCGAGGAAAGGCGACCCCCAAACCGCCCGCCTCAAATCCCGCCACAATCCCGTTCAGCGTTGATCGGGGTGGGCGGGCAGGCCGGAGGTTCGCCAAAAGAAAACGGCGGCCCCATACAGGACCGCCGTTTTTCGTCCGTTTGCCTGATGCTTATGGCTGCTTCACGACCCGAATATAGGGAAGCGGCGTCTCCCAGCCATCGGGATATTTCTCCTTCGCCTCCTCGTCCGACACGGC
>CAMYJL010000398.1 GCA_947258645.1 uncultured Nitrospinota bacterium | reverse complement strand
TGAGGCGGGCGCCGGGAAAGCGGCGGCGCAGGGCGTCGAGCGCGGGGAGGGTGAGGAGGGTGTCGCCCAGGGCGCCGGAGCGGTAGAGGAGTATTCGAGCGGCCATAGAAACCGGAAGAAGTTTATATTTTCAAGTTGTTGAAAATACGGGAAAAATCTTCCGCGTCCAGCGTTTCCGCGCGGCATCCGCCGTCCACTTCGGCCCGCTCGAGCACATCTTCCCAGTCCTGGGGTTCTCCGTCCGCCGGCACATAGGAACGCAGGTTGTTCAAGAGCGTCTTTCGCCGCATGGCAAAAGCCGCGCGAATCAGCTTGAAATACCCCTCCTCGTCGGCCACTTCGACGCGCGGTTTTTCTCTGGCTCGCATCAGAACGATGGCCGAGTCCACCTTGGGGGGCGGATGAAAAGCGCCGGGGGGAACGACTCGCTCAATCTTAACAGTGTATCGATGGCCGACCCACAGGGTGAGGGTTCCGTAATCCTTTCCTCCCGGCTTCGCCGCGAGACGCTTGCCCACCTCGTGCTGGACCATCAGGACCATCAGGGGAAACCAGTCGGGCCGGCCGCACATCTCGGAGATGATTAGGGTCGCAATCTGGTAGGGGAGGTTGGAGACAATCTTCGTTGGCGTGGGAAAGTCGAAATCGTCGGTTCTCGTGGCGTCCCCTTCAATGAGTGTCAGGCGCGGCTCGTCCTCCGCCAGTTCCCGCAGAATGCTGAACAGATCCCTGTCGAGCTCGATGGCGGAAACCCGGGCGCCGGCTTGGAGCAGGGCGCGGGTGAGCGTCCCGTCGCCGGCGCCGATTTCGAGCACCTGGTCATTTTCCGCAAGTTGCGAAAGTTCAATGATTTGCCGCAATACGGATTCGTCGCGAAGGAAATGTTGCCCGAATTTCTTTTTGGGTATGTGAGCCATTTCAGTCTGATTGCCCCGACGCATGTAAAAGTTGGTTCTTTCCGGCTTCCGGTGGAGAAGACCACCAGATTTTAGACTGGCATGTTCTCTTCCCTCAGACAACACCCAACTCCTGAGAGGAGGATTCTGTCAGCGTTCGGTTTCGGTGAAACGCCGGTTCCGGTTGCAAACGTTTTGCTTTCCTCTCCCGATGTTGATTTTTCCCCGCCGCCTCTTTAGTATCAGCCGCGAACGGCCCGATCGTACGCTCCAGATTTGCCCGGGAAGGGGAATGCATTCCTCTTCCTGCGTTTTGTTTGGGCGGCTGGCACCTGGTGCCGGTGGGGCCGTCTTTTCACTTTAGGTTTGAATTCATTGGGGGCGGACGTCCAGCGCCGCCCGGTCAGATGGGCCGGATTCCGGTCCGCTTCAACAGTCAGGGAGCGCTAATCGATGCCCAAGTTCAAGAAGATCACCCCCCCGTAAAAAGGAACCTGAATCACTAAAGGCGCGAAGAAGGTTTCGTGCTCGCAGTTCGGCAAGGAGATCATCAAAAACATGTAAGGGAGCCATCCCTTCAGGAGGGAATCATGGGCCGACCGAAAATTACAATTGTCGGGGCCGGAAATGTGGGTGCCACCGCTGCGCACTGGTGCGCCGCGAAGGAACTGGGCGACATCGTACTGATCGATATCATCGAGGGCGTCCCACAAGGGAAAGGGCTGGACCTCTACGAGGCGGCGCCGGTGGAAGGGTTCGACAGCCGCATCACCGGGACCAACGACTACGCCGACACCGCGGGCTCCGATGTGGTCGTCGTCACCGCCGGCATCGCCCGCAAGCCGGGCATGAGCCGGGATGATCTCATCTCGACGAACGCCGGCATCGTCGGGTCGGTGACGGACGAGATCGTCAAGGTCTCGCCCGACTGCATTTTGATCATCGTCTCCAACCCGCTCGACGTCATGGTCACCAAGGCGCACATGCAGTGTAAATTTCCCCGGGAGCGGATCGTGGGGATGGCGGGCGTGCTCGACAGCGCGCGCTTCCGCACGTTCATCTCGATGGAGCTGAACGTCTCGGTCGAGGACATCAGCGCCACCGTCCTCGGCGGCCACGGCGACAGCATGGTTCCGCTGCCGCGCTACAGCACGGTTTCGGGCATTCCGATCACGGCGCTCATGAAGCCCGAGCGGATCGAAGAACTCGTCCAGCGGACGCGGGACGGCGGGGCCGAGATCGTGAACTTCCTGAAAACGGGAAGCGCGTTTTATGCGCCGGGGGCGGCCGTCATTCAGATGGTCGAGTCGATCCTGAGGGACAAGAAGCGGGTGCTTCCCTGCGCCGCGCTGCTTCAGGGCGAGTACGGGCAGGAGGGCATCTTCATGGGCGTGCCGGTGAAGCTGGGTTCCCGCGGCGTGGAGGAGGTCATCGAGCTGGAGCTGACACCCGAGGAGAAATCCGCTTTCGATAAATCGGCGGACCATGTGCGCGAGCTGATCAAAACCCTGTCCTAGCCGCCGGCCGGAATAGAAGAAGAGGGGCTTGTATTTCGCCGGAAGGAGCCACAGATGCGGACGGTGGATCTGGCGGAGGTCACCGCGAAAATTCGCGAGATGGCCATCGAGTCCAACTACAATGTCGATCCGGCCTACGTGGCCAGGCTCGAAGAAGCCAAGGCCACCGAAAGCTCGCCGCTGGGCCTTCGGGTTCTGAATCAGTTGACCGAAAACGCCGCGCTGGCCGCAGCCGAGCGCGTACCCTACTGCCAGGACACCGGCGTATCTGTCGTTTTCGTGGAGCTGGGCCAGGATGTTCACCTCTCCGGCGGATCCCTGGAAGACGCCATCAACGAGGGCGTCCGGCAGGGCTACCGGGATGGCTACCTGCGCGGCTCGGTGGTGAACGACCCGCTCCGGCGGGAGAACACGAAAGACAACACCCCGGCCGTGATTCACTACCGCGTGGTTCCGGGCGAGGGGTTCAAGATTTACTTCGCGGCCAAGGGAACGGGCAGCGAGAACATGAGCGTGGCCCGGATGATGAAGCCCTCCGATGGACGCGAGGGCGTAGTTCGGACGATCGTCGAGCATGTTTTCGAATCCGGCGGGAATCCCTGCCCGGGCCTGCGGCCTTTTTCAACCACCTCGCCGTAGGG
>CAMYJL010000397.1 GCA_947258645.1 uncultured Nitrospinota bacterium | reverse complement strand
GATCCGCGCGCGCAGCTCCTTCAGCACGTTGAACATGCCGTCATGGTCGAGCGTCCATGTACCGTCCACCGGAACCAGAACTACATCGAGCTGGCCGATCTGGCCGAGCTGCTGCGCGGTCAACTCGTGATGCAAATGCCCCAGATGGCCAATGCACAGCCCCGCCACCTCGAAGATGAAAATCGAGTTGCCGAACTTCTCGGTGCCGCCGCCCTCCCAGGTGCGGATGTTGGTCGGCACATTGCGGATGTAGACATCGCCGACCGTGAGATTGTGTTCCGCCCAGCCGCCTTCCGGATTCCAGCCGCGCAGTACATGCCGGATTTCAGGATCGGGGTAGTCGGTGTAATGGGTCTCATGCGCATGGTTCATCGTGACCACATTGGGGGCCGCGCCTGTCCCGTGCCAGCCGGCATAGTCGGTGGCGACGCGAACACCTTGCGGGCTTTCGATCATGAAGGTCGAATGGCCGATGAAGCGGAGCCTGACCTGATTGTTGGCAAGTGCCGCACGCCGGTAGGCGACGCGAAGTACGGGTGAGAGGTTTTCCGCGACCGCAAGGCACTTGCTGGTGACCGGCGCGGCAACGGCCGGCGCCGGGGCGCCCCACAGGGAGACACAGAGCAGCAGGATTGAAACAAGCATGGCGCGACACGCCGTCATTGCAATCGCTCCCAACCAGGAAGTCCCGGAGCAAAGCTTACTCGATCAGGAAAATTCTGCCCAGTCGGCAGAAATATCTGCCCGGTGTTTGCGAGCTTGCCGGAATGAAACCCTCAGTTTTCTGCCATTTTTTTTCCTTTGCACCGGCTGGCATACCGCTTGCTACAACCTGAACGGGCACGCGGTGCCCGAGTACACGCTCTTCAGGAGGGCCACCAATGTTTCGCGTAACCCTGTTTGACCCGGCGGGACCGGATGATGCCGGGCAGGCTGCCCGGCACGCGACGACGCACGGCCCATCGAACGACCGTCCTGAAACAAGTCATATGCTTTTCGAAGAACAGGCACCGGGCCACACCCCCAGCCGCCCGGGCCATGGACGGGGCCTTTTCATGGGCCCACCCGTTCCGGACCGTCCGTTCTTCGGCTTCCGCGCCTGACCCCCACCCCTTGCGCGGATCCCCCAGGAGGACCGGGACCCCCAACCCGGTCCTCCTTTTTTTCCGGGACATGGGGGGCCGCTCGCCCGCCCGGAAAAGAGGGGCCGATCAGACTTTTGCTGAATTATTGAAAAGACTGGCGCGCCTGGGAGGATGAAGGCGCGAACTGGTCGATTACATTACTCAATCGAGTGTAGTCGAGATCGCCTCGCACTTTGAACGTAAATCCATACAGCAGGTGACTGTAGCGTCTTTGTCTTCATCACATGTCGCTTCGAGAATTTGTCCGCTACATTGGATGTAACACTGCCATGACTCTTCAACTCTTATGAGAAGGTAAGGGAATATATTTTCTCTAAATGCCACCAAGATTTGCATATTCAACTGCGGCTCGAATGATCCTGAAAGAAGACCCATCCGTTCAGACGTTTTCAGTGTTTCCAACCCCCGTAAAGGAAATGCGGACAATGGCACCCAGAGTCCGAACTCGATTTTCTCTAGTAGCTCTCCTGGCACATCGTCAGCTTTGTTTCTGAGAAACCTGCCGATGAATTCGATCTCCTCTCGGTTGAGTTTCATTGAAATCTCCTAAATATAGGATTTTAGTTCATCGATTAATTCTCGAATATCCCTAGTAGACATGCTGTGCACAGGCTTTTCGCCGCTTGCGTCTATTCCAGAATTTTTAAGTAGGTTGAGCAAAACATTCTGCCGAAGCTCATTCGGCGCACCATCGAAAACGGATTCCGCGAGTTCCTTGGCTTCCAATATTTCGTCGGACTTGTACCCTGGTGGTTTTGCGATTTTAGGATCGCTGAAATTTTTCGCGAGGTCCTCCAGACAACCGATCAACCCAGAGACATTTTTTTTGAAATCCGTCTTTTGCGCCTCAGCTTGCGACTGTTCATCTTTCCGTTCTTGCCTTTTTTTCTCATTCGAATCGCGAACATGAAAAACGAACAGCAAAATTACGGCCACCGCGACCATCACCGAACCAATAACCTGAGCGCGAATTCCGGCGTCGTCACCGGTTTGAGGTTGCGAAAGTCCAAGGAGCGCTGAAAAGAGAATTTCCCAGAAGCCAGGTGCGGAAATCAGTGCCGCGCCAGCCATAAGCAATGCCGTGCAAAATTTGTAGTGCGGGCGGCGAAAAAAAAGGCGATAAAAAAAATCGTAAACATCTCGTCCGGAAACGCTTCGATTTTTTTTGTCTTTTTGGTCGACCATTTGAAATCTTAGATTGTTGGAAATATGAATATACTGCCTTTTATAATGCTAAATTCAATGATTCAAATTCGACCACTTTTCCTTTAATCAATGCGGTCTAATAATCATCATTCTGTGCACAAACTACGGTCCGTTAAAATACATCGTACGCGATTCTGCGACAGGACTTTGGGATGGCAGCGGTTGAAATTTGGTTGTTGAGCGCCGCCGGTCAGTGGCTAGTCGGCAAGGTTGCTGATCGCGTAACAAATCTTGGCATCAAAGGAATTGAAAAGGACAAACTACAGGTTGCAATTGCAGGAGCTGTAGATGCTGGCATTCAGGCTGCAATACGCACGGAGCCGTCACTTGGGCCTGATATGCTCACCAAGACATTCAGTGAGGATGTCCTTGGTCCTGTTTTGGAGGGTTGGTTCATCGCAGATGCTACCGCGAAGCCAGAAAGCCTACTCGCTCAGTTCGAAACGCGATTTGTTGAACGATTTTCGAGAAATGATGAAGACCCGTTTTTAACAATTTACAGGATTTCAAGGGAACGCGTTCTAAAGGCGATCGAAGCATTCTTTGCAGCTCTTGAAGACGCTTTCCGAGATGACCAGTTACTTCGCCCGTTAGCGAGTCAACATGCGATTTTTGCAACTGCAGATCTCGTACGCGGGATACAAGAAGATCTTCGCTCAATCCGCAATCAGCTATCGGAAGACGCGGGGAAGTATCCTACTCA
>CAMYJL010000396.1 GCA_947258645.1 uncultured Nitrospinota bacterium | reverse complement strand
CGGAGAGATTCACTATCCGATCTCCATCATCTTCTGACCCGCTTCCACCTTGTCTCCTTTTTGAACGTGGATGGCGAGAATCTTGCCGCTCACATCGGCGGAGATGACGTTTTCCATCTTCATCGCCTCGAGGACGAGGAGCTTGTCGCCCACGCTGACCGCGTCACCCACGGAGACGTCCACCGTGAACACTGTGCCGGGAAGCTGAGCGGTGACGATCCCACTGCCTCCGGAACTTGGCGGTGGGGGCGGCGCGGCGATTCGGGGTCCGGGGGCGCTTCGTGGGGCCTCTTCCTCTTCCACCTGTACAGTGTGGGTCTTTCCGTCGATGGTGAGGTTCAGGCGGGCCGGGTCCGCCACGTCTCTTTCGGCGCTCACCTCGTAGCGCTTGTCTCCGATTGTCAGGTGAAATTTTTTCAACGCGGTCTCCGGGGAATGGCCCTGCTGGTTCGCGCCAGGCGGGCCCAGCTGGATTCAGGACTGCGGGTCACTTCGGGGACGAACACCTCCGCCCGCTCGGTTTCGAGAAAATAGCCCGCCGCCGCGGCGAGGACGAGGTCCATATCGCCGGCCTCCTCCGCCGTTTCCACTTTGGCCTCGGCCTTTGCCTCCGACCAGTGCGCCTTCCGGTCCCAGCCGGCGGAGGCCCGGTTCAGCCCCTGGATGACGAACTTCAGCGCGAGGAGGGAGAGAAACACCACACCCATGCCGATGATCGTCAGTTCGATGCCGCTGCCGAGGAGAGACAATTTCCGGTTCCTTTTTTCCGGTGCGCCTGAAAGGCTAGAGCGGAATGTTTCCGTGTTTTTTCTCGGGTCGGGTTTCGCGCTTGCGGGACGTCATCTCCAGCGCGCGAATCAACTCCGGCCGCGTGAGTTTGGGATCGATCACGGCGTCCACAAGCCCTTGGCCGGCCGCTGTGTAGGGTGTCGCGAATTTTTCGCGGTACTCCTCGATTTTTTCCTTGCGCGTCGCCTCGGGGTCGGATGCCGCCTCGATCTCCCGCCGGAAGATGATGTTCGCCGCACCGTCCGGCCCCATCACGGCGATCTCGGCCGTGGGGTAGGCCATCACGCGGTCGTAGCCCAGCCCGAAGCCGCTCATGGCGATGTAGGCCCCGCCGTAGCTCTTGCGCACGATGATCGCGACCTTGGGGACGGTCGCCTCGCTGTAGGCGAATAGAACCTTCGCGCCGTGGCGGATGACGCCGCCGTACTCCTGCTGGACCCCGGGCAGGTAGCCCGGCACGTCCACGAAGTTGACGATCGGCAGGTTGAAGGCGTCGCAGAAGCGCACGAAGCGCGCCAGCTTGTCCGAGCTGTTGATGTCGAGCACGCCAGCGAGATAGGCGGGCTGGTTGCCGACGACGCCCACGGGCCGCCCCGCCAGTCGGGCGAAGCCGGTGACGATGTTCGCCGCGAAGGCGGGCTGCACCTCGAGGAAATCCCCGTAGTCAAAAATGTTCTGAATCAGGTCGCGCACGTCGTAGGGCTGGTTCGCCCCGGTGGGGACGATCTCATCGAGCGCCGGGTTTTCGTCGGGCGGCCAGTCGCTCTGCTCCGCCAGCGGCGGATCGTCGAGATTATTGGCCGGGAGGAAGGAGAGGAGCTTTCGGACGGTGGCGAAGCACTCGCGCTCGTCGGTGGCGACGAAGTGCGCGTTGCCGCTCGTCCCGCTGTGAACGGCGGCGCCGCCGAGTTCCTCGAAAGTGACCTCCTCGCCCGTCACCGCCTTGATGACGTCCGGGCCCGTGATGAACATCTTGCTCAGGCCCTCGACCATGAAGACGAAGTCCGTGATCGCCGGGGAATAGACCGCCCCGCCTGCGCAGGGGCCGAGGATGACCGATATCTGGGGGATGACGCCCGAAGCCATCGTGTTGCGCTGGAAGATCTGGGCGTAGCCGTGGAGGGAGAGGACGCCCTCCTGAATGCGCGCGCCGCCCGAGTCGAGAATCTGGACCATAGGGGCGCCGGCCTTCATCGCCAGCTCCTGGGTTTTGACGATCTTCGCGGCGTGCATTTCGCCGAGCGAGCCGCCGAGAGTTCCGAAGTCCTGGGAGACGGTGAAGACGAGTTGCCCGCCGACCAGGCCGCTCCCGGTGACGACGCCGTCGCCCGGTATGCGGCGCTCCGCCATGCCGAAGTCGGACGAGCGGGTCTCGACGAACAGGCCGATCTCGGAGAACGTGCCCGGATCGAGCAGGAGGTCCAGCCGCTCCCGCGCCGTCAGCTTGCCCTGCTTGCGCTGTCTCTCTTTGGCGGCCTCGCCGCCCTGGGCCTGCGCCGCCTCGAGCCGCCCATGCAGATCGTCAACCGGCCTTTGCATGGAATCTCCTATAGATCAAGGACTTTCGAGCGAATGAATATTGTATACTAAAAGCGAGGGCTGATAATGCGCCACAATCGGCCGGGAGTCAAGGGGGAAGAGAGCCGGGAGGCGGCCCTTGGAAGGGGGAGCGGATGGCGCGTACCCGAATCCGAAATACCGGCTGGTTATCACGCATCCTCCGGGTCATAATCAATCATACTTGATAGGGGCGAAAGGGAGATGGAATTGAACCCGCCGTTTTCAGGAGAAATTCCGCTGGATAGAATTCCGAAAGACTATATTCAGGCCAACCGCGAGATGAACCGCCGCGTCCTCGGCACGGTCAGACAGAAGTGGGGCTCGGGCTCGAAGCTCTATATTCGCGGGTGGTTCTATGTCTTCGCCGCGTTCCTGGTGTTGAACTATGCGGTTCCGTTCGTATGGAGCCGCATCTCAGCTTTCTTCCGGTAGGGATTCATCGGCGAATTTATCGTCAGGTGTATTCATAGTCATTCTGAACGAAGAACACCCATGAAAATCTTCGATTTTTAGGGGTTCGGAGTGAAGAATCGTCGGCCTCTCTCGCCGCAACCCGCAGACTCTTCGTTGCGCTCAGAGTGACAAAAAACAGCAGGGAAGTCTTATTTTCACACCGCCCCCGCCTCCCATTCGGGAACCCCGGCGTGGAGGAGCTGACCGGGCAGCTGGCGATCGAATATCTCCTCCGCGCAGGCCACTCCTTCCAGCAGTT
>CAMYJL010000395.1 GCA_947258645.1 uncultured Nitrospinota bacterium | reverse complement strand
CGGAGCCATCCCGCTGCACCTGGGCGACGCATCGAACGGTCTCCCGCGCTCCTTGTTTGATGTTCAGGTTCCGGTACTGCCAGCAATCGCCCACCTGAAGGACGGGGGCGGGGGCCACGGGAACGTTCGTGGGCGATTTTTCAGGTTTTTGGGCAGCGGCCGGCCCCCCGAGGATGGCCCCCATAAGAACCCATAGGACGGCTAAGATCCGGGCGGGGGGAAATTTTTTTCCCCATGGAGCGTATCTGGCCATGACTCTCAAAATGGTGCCTCCGAGGAGATAGGAAATTGTCATTTGATGGATAATCCGAATGATACAGGGAAGAAACCCGTATGCCCAGTCGCTGAAAATTCTTCGTCCCTCGCTCTTGCTCAGGTCTCAGGGTGACAAGAAATCGCCCTGCAGACGAGGAAGATCGGGTGGGGCTAGTAGAGGTGCTTCTTGTGCTTCTCGGCGGTTTCCCGATCGATATCGGCGGGGTTGAGCCCGCCGCCAATCTGATCGGCGAATATCTCGCCCATGCTGGGGAAGGATTTCCGGTCGATGTGACGATCCGCGTCCCAGAGCTTCGAGCGGATCATGGCCTTGGCGCAGTGCATGTAGACCTCGTCGATCTCGACGATCATGCCCTGGCCCGGCGCCCGCCCGTTCACCGCGCAGGGGGCGAGCAGCGCCTCGTCGGTGGTGATGCGTACCCGGCCGTTGACCCGGAGGGTTTCGTTCATTCCCGGCACGAGGAAGAAGATTCCGATGTGGGGGTTGACGAGCAGGTTGCAGAAAGTGTCCACGCGGTTGTTTCCGACCCGGTCCGGGATGAGGAGGGTGTTGTCGTCGAGAACTTTCACGAAGCCGGGCGGATCGCCCTTGGGCGAGGCGTCGGCGCCGGTTTCGGTGGCGGTGGCCATGACAATGAAGGGGCAGAGCGAGATGAAGTGGCGCGCGTGCTTATCGAGCCGGGGCATTTCCTTCACGGCGGCCCGCCCGGTCGGATATCCCATGTGGTTTCTCAGCTCATCCACGTTCTCGATGGTCTTATCGGGCATCTCTTCGCTCCTCCCTCTGGCCGGTGGGCCGGTTTTTCCGGTTGGTGAAACCCCATTCTGCCACCGGAAGGGCCGTTTTGCACGCTGTCCGCCCCGTTGCTCGCGCTCCCGCCGAAAAAATGAAAACATCGCCCGATGGACGGCTCTCCCGAACCGAGGAGATCGGTTTTCCGCGATTTCCACGTCGCCGCCCTCTGGGCGGGGCTGACGGCGTTCGTCTGGTACGCTTTCGGGGCGATTCCGCTCCACCTGGCGGTGGCGAGCCAGCTCGGGTTGAACGCGGCGCAGTCGTCGAGCTGGATCTTCGTCGTCTGGTTCAGCGGGGCAGTGGCGTCGGTCGCGCTCTCGCTCTACTACCGCCAGCCCAATCCCATCACCTGGACCGTCCCCGGCCTCATCTACCTCGGCACCCTCTCGGGCCACTTCACTTTCCCGGAGATGGTCGGGGCGAGCCTGATGGCGGGCGTCGTCATCCTGATCCTCGGCCTCATCGGCGCGGGGGAGCGCATCATCGCCTGGCTCCCGTTGCCGATCATCCTGGGCATGTTCGCCGGGAGCATCCTCGGCTACATCTCGCGCATGGTGCGCGCCACGGTGGACGATATCGCGGTCGCGGGGCCCACCGTCCTCGGCTATCTCATCGGAAAGATGATCAACCGCCAGAGCGTCCCCCCGTTGGGCCTCGCCGTCCTTTTCGGCGCGGCGGCGATATTCCTCCAGCAGGAGGGAACGCCGCCCCCGGTCACGTGGGTACCCCCGGCGCATACGGTTCCCGCGATGTCGTTCACCCTCTCGGCCTTTGTCGCGATCAGTCTGCCCCTCGTCGTCTTCGCGATGGGGATGGGCAACGTCCAGGGACTC
Source organism: uncultured Nitrospinota bacterium (assembly GCA_947258645.1). Lineage (GTDB taxonomy): Bacteria > UBA8248 > UBA8248 > UBA8248 > UBA8248 > CAMYJL01. The sequence continues at coordinate 1,160 of CAMYJL010000395.1, read as the reverse complement.
GGCTACCTGATCTCGCAGGGCTACCCCGTTCCGGTGAACGCCGTCTCCGTCACGGTGGGGCTGACCTGCATCGTGAACCCCCTCCTCGGCGGGCATCCCGGCACCGTCGCGCGCACCGGCGCGGCCATCCTCGCGAGCCTCGCCATCCTCGGGACGTTTCAGGACGCGCTCGTCAAGGCTTTCAGCGGGACGCTGCGCTTCAGTGCCCTCGCCGCCTTCGCCGTCGCGATCACGCCCTTCAACTTCCTCGGCATCAACTCGGCCTTCTGGGCCATCGCCGGGGGGCTGCTCGCCGCCCTCCTCACCGAGCGCGTAGAGCTCCTCACCTACTGGCGAAAGGAAGAGCAGGCGGGAGGCTAGACGGTTATCTGCACGCTGGCGGGAAATGATTCGCAGCTGTATGGTTTGCTCCATCGAATCAAATGGAGAGATTTTCACTGCCCGATACCGTCGATGGGCAGGAGACCACAACACCCGGAAGGAGACAGATATGGACATGAAGCGCTTCGTGATGGCCGCTCTTGGGGTGTTCGTATTCCTCTTTGTGTTCGAGTATCTCTGGCACGGTGTCGGGATGCAGGGGCTTTACAAGCAAACGGCCTCGGTCTGGCGCCCGGAAAAGGAGATGCGCCAGTACTTCGGCCTGGTCATCATTACCCAGCTGGCGTTCGCCTTCGTCTTCGTCTTCATCTTCACGCGCAACTACGAAGGGAAGGGCGTCGGCGAGGGGCTCCGCTACGGGACGTTCATGGGCCTGTTCATGGCGGTCATGCAGGTCGGCGTGTATCCCTATCTGCCCATCCCCTTCAGCATCGCCGCCCTCTGGTTCATCGGCTCCCTGATTCTGGGGATTGGTGCCGGCGTGGTGGTTTCCCTGATTTACCGGAACCCGTGATTTTTCCGGATTTGGCGGTTTCCTGAATCGGCGCTTCCCTCCTCGCCTGCTGGCGAGAGGAAGAGCAGGCGGGGGGAGAGGGGGGGTGTCATTCTGAACGAAGTGAAGAATCTCTGAGAGAACAGATGCAATGGGTTTCCATTCCCAAAGATTCTTCACTTCGTTCAGAATGACAGGCAGGGCGTGCCCGCCCGGTTGGTCGCCCGTCCGCTCTCCCCACCTCCCGATCCGTGCTATCCTGTCTCCATTCCAACCACTTTTTTTC
>CAMYJL010000394.1 GCA_947258645.1 uncultured Nitrospinota bacterium | reverse complement strand
CGCGGCCGCGATGACAGCCTGGTCGTCTTCGGCGGAACGGGGACGGGCGAGGGCCCGCACAACCGGATGATCTGGGAGCTGCTCTGCTCCGGCTACAAGGGCCAGATCGCCTCGGTCAACGTCGTGCGCTACAAGCAAGACCTCGCCTACGAGGCGCGCTACCGCGACCTGGAGAAAAAGTATCCGAACCTCACCTATCACGCGCTGACGACGCGGGAGACCGACACGCTTCACAACAAGGTGTATGTGCAGGACTACATCGAGTCGGGGACGTTCGAGGAGAAGCTCGGCCGGGAGATGAAGGCGGAGGACACCCATATTTTCCTCTGCGGAAACCCGGCGATGATCGGCATCCCGAAAGTGCGCGACGGCAAGAAAATCTGGCCGGAGGGGAAGCGGGGCGTGATTCAGATCATGGAAGAGCGCGGCTTCTTGATGGATTACGGCCAGACCAAGGGAAACATCCACTTCGAAAAATACTGGTAGCGCGAAGCGCGCCTCCATTTTTCTCTACTCGCCACGTTCCTCCTTGGAGGGCCGATGCCCCACCTGATCTGCGATCCCCCCGCGGCTTAGGCCCATCGCGTTTTAATATTCAAACCATTAATCCTTCCTCTCGCCCGGTTTGGGGGAACACCCCATGGGTGAAGCCACGAAGGGCCCTGTCCGAATCGATTTCGACCGCCGATTGAAGCTGGCGTTCCGGAGAGCACCATCCCATCGGATGCGGGCATGCCCGCCTTCCGGGAACTTGACGAGACCCTTGCCCTGAGCCAGATGGCGGCGAAGAGGCATGCTGAAGGCCGCACGGGCAAGAACATCCCGCATCGACTCGTGGCCCTTCTCCGGCAGGCGTTCTTTGAACGACTCGCCGGTTCCGAGGATGCGAACGATGCCGAGCGCCTGAGGTTTGACCCGTGTGCCTCCCGAAAACTCGAGCGCATTGATATTGTTCGAATTAGTAATTCGCCATGCACAGGATATGTGGTGTTTATGGAATTATGTAAATGCTGCGCTTCAGACCACCAATAGAGGGGCTATGGGAGCTTCTCAAGCTGCGGAACCAGCCTTCGATGATGAAACTTTGAGAGAGTCCGCATTTCGGACTCGCTGATAAGCCAATCGGATCATACGGGAGCCCAGAAGCACCGTCAGGATCGCGGCATAAATAAGAGGCTCCGTCAGGTCCGCTTTTTGAATCCATATGAAATGGATAATGCCCGCAACAGAAGCCGGGTAGACGAGCTTATGAAGAAGCGTCCATTTTTTCCCCAAGCGTTTGATCCATCCTCTTGTAGAGGTGACTGCCAAGGGAAGCAATAAGAGAAAAGCCGTCATTCCCGCTGTGACAAACGGCCGCTTCAGGATGTCGGCCCACACCAAGCCCGGGTCCAGGCTATTTTCGAGTACAAGCCATATCGAAAGGTGGAGGATGGCGTAAAAAAATGAAAACATCCCCAGCATCCTTCGGAATTTGATGGGAGCCGAACTCCGGAATATCCAGCGAAGAGGCGTAATAACCAAGCTGATGAGAAGGAGCCGGATGACCCAGTCGCCGGTGGTCCGAAGCATGGTTTCCACCGGATTGGCGCCTAGATCTTGAAACAGTCCCCATCCCAAGTTGGCAAGGGGAGCCAAGGCGGCGAGCCATAATACAATCTTGAAAAAAACCAACATTTGTACGGAATTTATCCTCATCGCCCTTTTGAATTATGAAAATTAACTGCCGGCGAAAGATCAGGCCACACCCGAAAAAGTTCCGAAGTTCCCATATTTTCTGAGACCTGATTCCGAATCAGTAATATTTGAGTAAATCCATTCCGTTATAGAGTGAAGCCACCTGATCGGCATAGCCATTAAACGGAAGGGTTTTCCGTTTTAACCACTCTCCGATGCGCCTTTCGCGTTTCTGGGACCAACGGGGGTGACTCCTGGCGGGATTCACATTGGAGTAAAATCCATATTCCCTGGGATTGGTCGTTTCCCATGTTGTTTTTGGCTGAGTTTCGGTGAAATGAATCCGCACAATGGATTTGATGCTTTTAAAACCATATTTCCAGGGCACCACGAGCCGAACGGGGGCGCCATTTTGGTTGGGCATGACCTTCCCGTACATCCCCACCGCCAAAAAGGCCAATGGGTGCATGGCTTCATCCATCCGCAACCCTTCCCGGTAAGGCCAATCCAGGGAATTTGTTCTCTGCCCGGGCATTTGTTTGGGATCGTGTAGGGTCCTGAATTCCACGAACTTCGCCTTCGAGGTGGGTTCATATTTTTTGAGAACTTCTCCCAGCCCGACTCCTACCCAGGGGATGACCATGGACCATGCCTCCACACAACGAAGCCGATACACTCGGTCCTCAAGCGCCGAGAAATCAATTACATCCTCAAGAGCATATTTTCCCGGTTTTTTGCAATGCCCGGATATCTCGATGCTCCACGGCTTCGTAGACAGCATGTGGGCATTTTGGCTCGGATCACCTTTGCCCGTCCCAAACTCGTAAAAGTTGTTGTAACGGGTTGTATCTTTAAATTTGGTCGAGGGTTCCTTTGTAGAAAAGACAGGATTCCTCCGAGAGTTTAATTTTTCACTGGCGTAAGATAATTCTGGTAGGGCCAAGTAAGTCAAACTCGCCGCCGCGCCCTTCATAAACGCCCTGCGATTGAGATAAGTATGTTCTGGTGTAATTTGAGAAGATCGAATATCGGAATTCGTTTTGATCAGCACGAAATCAATCCTCCACGACAACTGTCTTTAAGCGAATATCCAGCATTTTGTATTCCACCCTTGCAAACAGTTAGACGTACCAAATCGAAAAAGGATCCATTGGATTTGTTGATTAATCCTCACAGTTCCGGCGAGCGGATGACCATCATTTTCTCGGCCTGCATATCGTTTATGATATGCGGAATGCCTCCGACGTCCAGCCCCGAGCACCGGAGCGGACCAGGTTGCGAACCGCGTTCCTGCGCGGATCGTGAAATCGTTTTTCTTCGAGATCCACCTTTCGATAGGCCGACTTCCACGCGCTCTGAATGTTCTTCAACTCCCTGCCCTTGAGAGTGAGCACCCCAC
>CAMYJL010000393.1 GCA_947258645.1 uncultured Nitrospinota bacterium | reverse complement strand
TTCCTGAATTTTTTCGGCGTTTGGAATGGTTGCCTTCCGGTCGAGGTGAACGCCGAAGATATTCATCCCCTCCTTGGCTAGGCGATTGGCAACAGTGCCACCAAAACCGCTACTCGCGCCCAAGATGAGTGCCCATTTTCCTTCCAGATTGGAATCCGCCACAGGGGGTATCTCCTTACAATCGGGCATGGATAAGACCAGGACAGGCTTTTTATATCACAAGGATCAGAAAAAAATAGGGGGGTGGAGACACAGACCCCTCCCAATGGCTTCGCGCCCGGTTCCCGGCTCGCTCGTTTGCCCTCACCTCTGATATCGTGTCGGTCCTTTACATACCCAAGAGGAGGTAAGAAACGCTCATGCGCATCGACGTGCACAACCATTTCTACCCCCAGGCCTATCTGGACGAGGTGGCCCGTCTCGGGGGAAAAGTGCGGCTGGAAGAAGAGAAGAGCGGAAAGCGGGTCTTCACGATAGGCGGCACGCCGGTGGTCCACATCAGCCCCGCCCAGCTCGACCCCGGGCTCCGGATCAAGGACATGGACGCCTGCGGGGTGGACATGCAGATGCTCTCCCTCACCATGCCCCATGTCTATCTCTGGGAGCCGGAGGCGGGCCTGGCGCTCTCGCAGGCGGTGAACGACGCCTTCGCCGAAATCGTCTCCCGGTATCCGGACCGCTTCACGGCGGCCTGCGTCGTGCCCCTTCAGGACACGAAGCTCGCCATCCGGGAGGTGGAGCGGGCAGTGCAGAAGCTGGGCCACCGTGCGGTTTATCTCATCACCAGCATTGACGGGAAGCCGATCCATGGACGCGAGCTCTGGCCCTTTTATGAGCGGGTGGCGGAGTTGGGCGTGCCGGTCTTCCTTCACCCTTTCCTGCCGCCCGGGGCGGATCAGATGCGGGATTTCTGGCTTCAGACGGTGCTGGGCGTTCTGTTCGAGAGCGCCCTGACGGCGGCGCGGCTGGCCTTCAGCGGATTGTTCGAGGAGGTGCCAGACCTCAAAGTGGTTGTCCCCCACATCGGGGGGCTTATTCCCTATTCGCTGGGAAGGCTCGACAAGGGTTTCCGCACGCACCCGCCCTGCAGCGAGTTCATCTCAAAGCCGCCGAGCGAGTATCTCCGGAATCTCTATATTGACTCGGTGGCTTTCGAGCGCGAGGCGCTCCAGTTCGCTGTGGGGCGCTGGGGGGCGGATCGTGTCATGTTGGGGAGCGACTACCCCCAGGCCATGGGCGAGCTTGACAGCTGTGTCGCCGACGTCGAGGCGCTCGATCTGCCCGAAGATCAGAAAAACATGATCCGGAGCGGGACAGCGAAGAAATTGCTGGGGCTGACCGGGTAATGGAATGACGGATGCCATTCGGGCCGTCGGCCCGGATTTCATCCAACGAAATGATTACATAAGAAATCGTTCCGCATTTCGGGTCTAAAACTCCCGTTTCCACGAGGAAAAGCCGAATTTTTCGATCATAGACTATTTTTCACATGATGAAATTGCGGGGATGCAAAGTTCCCGAAAAGATGAGAGAGTAGGGCGATTTTCTCGCTCATTCCGTTCAACCTTCAGGCATAGGGAACATTCCATAGTTTCCGGGAACCCGCCTGCCATTTCAATTTTCAGTCGTAAGTCGATTATGAAAAAGAGGAGGTGTTATCGATTTTCTGGAGAAGCGAAAAAAGGAAATTTTCCATTTCGTTCTGATCAAACCCTCTCACTACGACGATGATGGCTATGTCATTCAGTGGCTCCGGTCGGCGATTCCTTCCAATACGCTGGCGGTGTTGAACGGCTTGGCGCTCGACTGCGTGGATCGTGGAGTGCTCGGTGATGATGTGGCTCTTGTGGTGAGTTCCTATGATGAATCCAACAGGCGTATCCGGCCCCGAAAAATAGCGCGGTTGATCCAGGAAAGCGGAGGAATGGGCATGGTGGGCTTGGTGGGCGTGCAGTCAAATCAATTTCCCCGGGCGCTGGACCTCGCTCGGGATTTCCGCGAACTGGGCGTTCAGGTCTGTATAGGCGGATTCCACGTCAGCGGTTGTCTTTCCATGCTGCCGGATATTCCCCCCGATCTTCAGGAAGCGATGGACCTCGGCATCTCCCTGTTCGCGGGCGAAGGCGAGGGACGGCTGGAAGAGGTGTTGCGGGATGCCCTTCGGCGGGAGATGAAGCCGCTCTACAACTATCTGGATGACCTGCCTGGGCTCGAAAGCTCGCCGGTGCCCATTCTCCCTTCCGCTCAGATCAAACGAACGGCCGGAGCGGTCACGAGCTTTGATGCGGGCCGGGGGTGTCCTTTCCAGTGCAGCTTTTGCACCATCATCAACGTACAGGGCCGGAAGTCCCGCTGGCGGAGCGCCGATGATGTCGAACAAATCGTTCGCGCCAACGCGGCCCAGGGCATCTCGAGTTTTTTCATCACCGACGACAACTTTGCCCGCAACCAGGAGTGGGAGCCTATCCTGGACCGGCTGATCGAGCTGCGCGAAAGGGACGGCCTGAAGATCAAGCTCACGATCCAGGTCGATCTGCTCTGCCATAAAATCAAGAGGTTCATCGAGAAGTGCGTTCGTGCCGGAACCAAGCGGGTGTTCCTCGGTCTGGAGAGCCTCAACCCCGAAGCCCTGGCCGGCGCCAAGAAACGGCAAAATCGGATTGGCGAATACCGCGAGATGCTGCAGGCTTGGCACACCACGGGGGTCACGACCTGCGCGGGCTATATTCTGGGGTTTCCGACCGACACCCCCGAGAGCATCGTGCGGGATATCAAGATCATCCAGCGCGAGCTGCCAATTGATATTCTGGAATTCTTCGTTCTCACGCCGCTACCCGGGTCCGAGGATCACCAAAAGCTCTACGAGAAAGGCGTCTGGATGGATCCGGACATGAACAAGTACGATTCGACGCACGTTACCACGGCGCACCCGCTCATGACGCCCGAGGAGTGGAAGAACATTTATGATCTGGCATGGGAGACCTATTACACGCCAGAGCACATGGAGAACGTCCTGCGGCGTGCCCGGGGGACCGGAATCAGCCGCCGGCGGGACGCGCTGCTCTGGTTTTCCTGCAGCATGAG
>CAMYJL010000392.1 GCA_947258645.1 uncultured Nitrospinota bacterium | reverse complement strand
GTGAGGGGGGTTGTTTCGCCTCCCATATTTCAGATGACCCTTCCGGCTTTGATGGATGTGTTCGGCCTCTTCCTGGTGATCTTGATTGGCCTGGAGTTACTGGAGAGCGTAAAGGCATACTTGGAGGAGAATGTATTCCAAGTCGAAGTCATCATGGTGGTGGCCATGATTGCAGTTGCCCGAAAGGTGATCATCTTGGACATCAAGAAGACGGACTTCCTGACGATGCTGGGGATCGCCGGAATCGTTCTCTCGTTTGGAGTGAGTTACTACCTAATCGTCCAGAGCCGGGCGAAAAAAAACTGACCTCGCGGGAGAGGAAAAAGAGCCGATAGAAATCTGGCCGCCGGCCATTATTCTGAGACAGAAACCAATTAAAAACTTCCCGTTTCGTCTTCAGGTTACAGCCTCACTTCACGGCTGACTCAACATATCTTCAGAATTGGGTTCATGCGGGGATTGGGAGGGGGATTTCTCGATTTGATCTGTTGAGGAAATCGGAACGGCCGACCGCAGGTGGAGGTCCCGCTGGGGGAACGGGATGGTAATCTGATTCATCCGGAATGCCTTGTCCACAGCAAAATAGAGATCGCTCAAGATATAGATGTTCTCCTCGGGCTTATTCGTCCAAACCAATAGCTCAAAACCCAACGCGCTGTCCTGAAAACCCGTAAACAGCACCCGTGGCGCCGGATTGGCCAAAACCATTTGATGGTCGCCCCCCGCCTCCAGAAGCGTTTTTTCAACCAATTCGGTATCCGACCCGTAGGCCACGCCCACTTTCACATGAAGACGTGTCAGCGTGCTGCCGTGGCTCCAGTTGATCACACGCTCGGTGATGAAATTGGAATTGGGCATAAGGACTGCAATGTTGTCCCGCGTATTGACGACCGTGAACCGGGCGCCAACGTGCCTCACGATTCCCAGCGTTCCGGCCACATCGATGAGATCGCCCACTTTGATCGAGCGCTCGATCAAAAGGATCAAACCACTGATAAAGTTATTGGCAATGTTTTGAAGACCGAAACCGATTCCGACACCGATGACCCCCGCAAAGACGGTAAATGTTGTCAGGTCAATTCCGACGGTATCCAGGGCAATAATGAGTCCGATCGTGACCAGGGAATAATTCAAAACAGAGAGGATGGTATGCTGGGTGGCGATTTCAAACTGTGAGTGGGGCATGATTTTTCGGACGAGAAATAATCGAACAGAGCGGGAAAAGAAAAACACCATCACGAGAATGAGAGCGACCTGGATCAGCACCCACAAAGAAACATTTGTGTCACCAATTGTGAAAAGCGTAACCGTCAAGGGTATTCCGACTCTTCGAACCAGAGCCAGATCGAATCCCCAGATCCACAATAGAACGACCGCAAAAAACGCCCACACCAGGACCACACAGGTCTTGAAGAAATAGCTGCGGAGCCCCTCCATTTGTTCTGGGGATATGGGTAAAATCTGTTCCTCGGGCTCCACCCTGGCTATTGGAGTTTCTCGAAGGAGGCGGATCCATCTGATGAATGCAGCGGCGACACCGAACAAGATCAAGGAATAAACCAATGAAACCAGGACGAATTGGGCCAGCCGGATGAACCCCAAAATATAAAGACCAAAAATTCCGACGATGAGAGCAAGAAAGACGGGGAAGAGCGTTCGGAGCCAGCGGGCGACCGGCCGACCAATCCCAACGGAGGGTATGGATTCGATGATCAGTTGTCTGCTGTAGACCAATAGGATCAGGAGGAAAAAGTTGACCAGCCGAAAAACAGCCCAGAGCAGATCCTCAAATTCGTCGTGATATTCAATGGCATCGAAAAATTGGACGACAGGCCACCAAAGAGCGGTGAAAAAAAACATCCGATTAAAATATCGAAAAAAGTGCCTGGCTCCATTGTCTCTGAACTGAAGAAGCCTGTATTTTGAAGATTCCGGGTTAAACAACATAGTTAACGCTGAATGGCCCATCCGGAAAGCGGCTACACTCATCAGAACTGAAACCGCTATGATTCGGGCGGGCTCTCGGCCAGGGAAAAGCCATATCACCAGAGAGCCGACGGACCCTACAAGCCCCCAAAACAAAACATCCTGACCGAAACGAACAGCCCCCAGTGCCCATCGACTTTTTACAGAAAAATCAGGCTTTTCTTCTAATGATCGACGAAAACGAAGAAGAACGGGCGAAACACCCCGCCAGAGCATGAAAGCCAATACGAGCGCTATTCCGGATCGGAACAAAAATTCCAAAAAGGCGGGCAGGCTTTGAGCGGTTAAGTAACTGGCTAGGCTTGTCTCAAATCCTTCACGCAATCCCCCTTTCCATCCCAAGCTCTTCATTACATACCGATCGAGATCTCGAAATGGCTGCGTGATGTTCTTCCAAGTAACCGGAGATTCCGCTCGATGAAAGATGGAGACCGTTTTTTGTGGAGAAGAGGGAGAAGGACGAGCGATTTCTTGAGCTGCGACGCCATATTGGAATAACAAGAGGAAAAGAAATCCCGTCAGAAAGGTTGTTTTCCCGTTTTTGAGCATGGAAGCATCCTTTCCCGAATCTTTTTCCCGTTCAGACGGAGAATGTAAGCACAAAATAAATTAGCCGGCCGTCCAAAATTTCCGGTTCATTTACTAACTATTATTCTAGACATCTATCATAATCGGTCATGAAATCCTATTTTATCTTCTCGAAATTTAGAATCAGATGAATATTTTGACAGGATGGGGTCATTGTTCAGAGAATCGCCGGAGGAGGCCAGGAGACGCGGCCGCACCACTCGCGAAGTGCCCGGAGAACGGCGTTTCGTTTTTCCCCCGGCTCCAGGAAGGGTGCGCGAGAGAGCTCGAGCTGGACCCAGGGCAGCTCCGCCGCATGGCTCCGAATGATGTACCCGCCCTTGAACGGGGCGTTGAGGCTCACGGGAAGCTGGAAGGCCTCTTCCAGGCATTTTGCAAGAGATTCAAACCAATCGTGTGGACATGTCCCGTCGGCATTGCTCAGGCACACCGCCGGGCGCTCGGCCCCCGTGTCGGGTCCGACGGGCGGGCCCTTGGCGGCCATCGTGTGACAATCGACTCCCAGGCGGACGTCCGATCGAGACAATTCCTTCAGCCGCGCGTGGTAGGGATGGTAGTAGCGCTCCAGAAGGGCGACGGCGACGTTT
>CAMYJL010000391.1 GCA_947258645.1 uncultured Nitrospinota bacterium | reverse complement strand
TAAAGGCGCTCACCTTTGACGTATTCGGGACGGTTGTGGATTTCCGGGGGAGCATTATCCGCCAGTGCGAAGAGTTGGGTCATGCCAAGGGCATCAAGATTGACTGGCCGGCCTTCCACGACGAATGGTACATCGCCTACCGGCCCGCAATAACCCGCATCAAAAACGGGGAAGCGCCCTGGGCCAACGTTGGCGCGATCTACCGGAGGCGGCTGGAGGAACTGCTCGAAAAATTCAGCATCGCCGGACTCACCGATAAAGAAAAAGAACACCTCAACCACGCCTGGTGCCGGCTCGACCCCTGGCCCGACTCTGTAGCGGGCCTGACGCGATTGAAGAAAAAATACATCCTCTCGACACTCTCCAACGGCGACGTGGGCATGCTGACCCGAATGGCGAAGTACGGCGGGCTGCCTTGGGACTGCGTTCTCTCCTCCGAAATTTTCCGGCGTTACAAACCCGCGCCTGAAGTCTATCTCGGCGCAATCGGGTTGCTGAGCCTCATGCCGCATGAGGTCATGATGGTGGCCTCCCACAACTACGATCTCCGGGCTGCGCGCTCGCACGGAATGAAGACGGGCTTTTTCGCCCGGACCGCGCAATATGGACCAGATCAAGATATAGACATCGAAGCGGAAGAAGATTTGGACGTGATTGCGGACAACCTGGAAGATCTGGCGGAAAAACTGGAGACTTAAACACCCTCACACCGGGACTTCGATATCCCAGTCCACTGCGCGGGCCATGAGGAAGATCAGGTCGGAGAGCCGGTTCACGTAAATCAGCAGGTCGCGGTTGTCGATGTAGCCCTCTTCCTGAAGCTTCACGCAACGGCGCTCCCCGCGCCGGAGGATCGTGACCGCCAGATCGAGCGCGGCGCCCCCGGCGGTATCGCCCGAGATGACCCAGTCGTTGATCTCGATCTTCTTCTCGTAGCGCGCGATCTGCCCCTCCGCCCAGCTGACCTGATCCGGACCCACGCGCTCTTTCAGGCGATTCAGCTTCCCCCGGAGTGTAGCCAAGTCACTGCTCACGAGATAAAGGTCTTTTTGAATCTTGAGAATCTCGGGCTTCATCCAATCCGGGGCCTGAGCGCGCGCGAACCCCAAGGCGGCCTTCGCCTCATCGAACGCCCCGTAGGCCTCCACTTGGGGGTGATGCTTCGGCACCCGATCGGCGAACCAGAGATCCGTGTCGCCGTCGTCGCCGCGTTTCGTCGTGATGGACATGGATGAAAACTCCTACAACCGCTTGATGATGTCCGCCGTGGCCTGTTTTGTCGTCGCCGTGCCTCCGAGGTCGCCGGTGCGCTGGTCCCCGGCCATGTGCTCCTGAACAGCCGTGTGCAGGCGCTTCGCCGCCCGATCTTCGCCCAGGTCTTCCAGCATCATGACAACGGCGAGAATCGTCGCAACGGGATTCGCGATACCCTTGCCCATGATGTCCGGGGCGGAGCCGTGGACCGGCTCAAAGAATCCGGGGTAATCATTTATGGGATTCACGTTCGCGCTCGGCGCGATGCCGAGTCCCCCGACGATGCCCGCCCCGAGATCGGTCAGGATGTCGGCAAAGAGATTGCTCGCGACGACCACGTCGAAAATCTCGGGCCGCCGGACAAACTCAAGCGCGGCGGCATCCACGAGAAACTTCGCCGTCTTAATCTTCTTGTAACGCGGGCGCGCGGCGACCTCCTCGAACACCTCATCCCAGAGAACGAGCGTGTAGCCTTGGGCGTTCGATTTGGTGACGTTGGTAACGTGCCCCCGCTTGCGCTTCAGGGCCGCCTCGAAGGCGGCGGTGATAATCCGATCGCAACCCATCCGGGTGAAGATGACGTTCTGAAGGGCGATCTCCTGCGGAAAACCGGTGTAGTGCCGGCCGCCGGCCGGGCTGTATTCGCCCTCGACGTTCTCGCGGAAAAAGAGGATTTCGATTTCACCTGGACCGTAACCCTTGAGCGGCGATTCGAGACCTTCGTAGAGAATGATGGGGCGCAGGTTGATGTAGAGATCGAACGCACGGCGGATGGGGAGGAGGAGCTGTTGCAACGTGATGTGATCCGGAATGTCGGGTCGCCCGACCGCGCCGAGGAGGATGGTGTCGTGCTTCGCCAGCTTGTCGAGATAATTCTCGGGCGCCATCCGGCCGGTCTTGTGATAGAAGTCGCTCCCCCAAGGGTAGCGGGTGAACTCAAATCCGAGGCCCTGCTCGAGTTTGGAGAGCGTCTTCAAAACCTTGACGCCCTCGGCGACGACTTCGGCGCCGATTCCGTCTCCGGGGAGCAGTGCAACGCGATGTTTGGCCATGAGATTTTCCTCTCAGGTTTGCCCGGCATCGAAGGGCCGGCGGGAAAAAATTCAGAATCCCAGATTGATCAGATATTCTACAGGAGAATATTCGTCCGTCATCACCGGACCATACGCCCTCGGCGAAGGCGGTGCCACGCGTGATTCCGACGCGAAGCGAAGCGTGGGGTCCGACGCCAGCCGGGCCAGCAGCGTGCGCCGTCGATCAGAATCCGCATCTCGGAAGGCAAGCAGCAAGATGTTCTGCACAACGCCCGGCTCCCGGGGGTCGGTGCTGAACACCCATACGTCGGGAAAGACCTCAGCCATCGTCCGGTAAACCGAAGCGTAGAGCGCACCACCGGCCCCTGTTCGCGCGGCGATGAGGTTCAGCAGCATCGCCCCTCCTGGCGCGAGCCGCTCGCGCGCCTCCCCGAAAAATTCGCGGGTGACGAGATGATGGGGGATGTTCCTGAGACCCCGGTAGGCGTCGCCCACGATGAAATCCCATTTCCCTTGAGCGCGCTTGAGGGCGCGCCGCCCGTCGCCGCTGACGGTTTTTATCTTCGGGTATTTCCCGAGCCGGAAATAGCGGCGGCCCGTCTCGATCACGTCCGGATCAATTTCGGCCACCACGACCTCCGCATCCTTTTTCATGAGATGGAGCGCCTTCGGCATCGTGAAGGCGCCGCCACCGATGAAAAACATCCGCCGGATGTTCGGAACGGCGGCCGGACCCAGCACCAGAAATTTCGTGTACTCGTAATACGGCTCCCGGTCGTCGCTGATGACCATCGCGCCCTCGGGCTGATAGTCCAGAAAAAGCTGGCGTACCGACTTGTTCCTTTTTTTCCCCTCGATGACGCGGAGGGTGTGG
>CAMYJL010000390.1 GCA_947258645.1 uncultured Nitrospinota bacterium | reverse complement strand
ACTACGTGCCGATCGAAGGCACATGGATCCGTTCGATCAATGCCTCCTGGCGATTCGCTCCAGTGTTGGGGGGTGGGATTATATTACCGGTTGAACCCGTGGTATTCGTCGCCGATGAGGACCGCCACGGGCCGCTTCGTTTTTTCCGCTTCCTCGAAAGCCCAGGAAATCCTCGGCGCGTCGTCGTTATTTTCGACCAGATAATATTTGATGCCGAACGCATTTAAAAAGGGCTCAATATAGATGGCGGCGGTGTCCTGGGTTTTGCCGTGGCGAGTCCAGCCGCGATACCCGATCATTATCACCACGGGAATATTCAGCGCTAACCCCCAACCGCGCAACGAATCGCCGGATTCCATCATGCCGGTGTTCTGAATCAAAATGACGGGCTTCGCGCCTCCCACCGATAGCCCCGCCGCGGTGGAGAAGGCGTTGCCCTCCCGGCCCACCGGCACCAAGTCCAACTTGGGTTCCTCCTTCATCAGCAGATACAAAAAGTTGGTTTCGCTGTCGGGGAGCCAAACGACGTGGGTGACGCCGTTTTCCTTCAAGTCTTGGACCACTACCTTGGGACTGAGTAGCGCTTGTTCTTCTGTCATGTTGATCCCCACTCCAGAGAAATAGGGAGGCGATAGCTTCTTGGGCTTCCCCGGCGTTTGAAAAATACTCTTTGGATAGGGTTATTTTAGAGAAAAATGGTGTACATGGCGAATTGCTAATTCTGACGACAGGGCAGGTGCCTGTGCCCCCCCCAAGGCCATGCCGAATGGACGAATGAGAGATTCTACGTGTGCAGTTCGACAATATCTTCGTCCCGCAGAACGTAATCGCGCGTGACTTTCTGCCCGTCAAACTTGGCCGAGCCCCAAATCCGGGCGAATTTCATCCTCCTCCTCAGATCCTTGTGAATGGAACCTGCGAAATCCTCAACTGTGTTAATCATTGGGATTGGGGCTGTGGCGAGCATGGCTGTCGAGGGGATGTTATTACCGATTGGTCGGTGACGTTGGTGGGACTGGCTGTTACGCCGGGTCAGGCCATTAATATTCCTGAACGTGACCCTCAAATTTTCAGCGGCGTCCTCTGCATCTATCTTATTGGCCACAACGAGAACGGGCATAGATGCGGCGCCAAATCCGAGGTCGGTCGCTTCTTCCTCCGTTCCCTCCGGGAAGATTTTCCAGCCACCTAGAATCGCCAAAGTGGTTTCGAGTTCCTCCAAGGGATCTTTCGCCAGGCTGACGACCAGGAGGAGGGCATCGGCCGATCGAATGAGATTGGGCAGCCACGAACGCGATGGATCAAACGTGAGGGGGGGAGTGTCTACCAACTGAACCTTGATATTGAGATAGGGAATCATGCCCGGCGTGGGCAAATGGGTTGTGAACGGGTAGGGGGCCACCTCCGGCGTGGCCCGCGTCAGTTGGGCGACCAGGCTTGATTTCCCGGAATTGGGCATCCCGACAAGGATGACCTGCGCGGCCCCTTCCTTTGGAACGGTAACCCCTGATCCTTTTCGAGAAGTGGCCGTTCGCCGTTCGGATTCATCCCGAAGTTGAGAGAGTTTTTTTCGGTGCTGGGCGATGAGCTTATCGGTCCCCTTGTGGTGGGGGATGACTCGCAGCATCTCCTGGAGCGCGTCCATCTTTTCTTGAACCGTGGACGCGGTGCGATAAGCCGCTTCCGCATTTTGGTATTCCGGAGGAAGATTCGCAGGCATGACAGCAGGCCCCCAAGAGTCATTGGTATTCTACCAAACTCAGGGATACCTTGTGAGGAGTGCAGGAGAACGCGGTCATGCCCTTTCCACGTCCCGACCTGGCCCAGACTTGCCGCTTCGAGTCCCTTTTATTTGTGGGTGTACGGGTCCAACGAATTTTTATTTTTAAATTCCCATCTTTCCAAGTTGTAATGTATTGATTCGAATTGACATACGATATCCTCAAAAGTCTGACGACAGAAATTCATTTGAAAACCAAGATAAGCACGACCCACGTTGGCTGACGATTCCATGGCGAATTACTAACTCGGCCAATATCAATGGGCTCGAGTTTTCGGGAGGTGCAGACCCTCTCGTGCCTGGTTTTCTTGTTCTCGGGACTTGGTTTTTTTTTCGGGTTTGCGCAGAAACGAGCCAGGATTGATATTTAGATTGACCCTTAAATTCATCCACAGAAAGGAGGAATCTTATGAAGCTCAATAGGAATCCTGAAAGTCGTGCGGAAATCCCGGACTCCTCAGCCTTACATGTCAGCCGGGCGGGGAGGAATCTGAGAAAGGCTGACACCAAACAATAAAATCACGGGCGACAAACCGTCTGTGGCGGCTAGCAGGGACGATTCTCACGGGCCGAACATTAAAAAAGCATGGGGAGCGGGGGTTAAAATCCTCGCTCCCATTATTTTGCTGATTGGTCCCTGAGTATGCGCTGAATGGCCATGTGGGAGAGGCTGACCCCCAGCACGCTGATACCACCAGCATGCCCCCGTCCCACAAGCGGACATTGAGCCAATAACATCACGGCAAAGCCGTCTCTCAGGGCATATATTCAAATTGATAGCCCCTCCCTGATCCCGTTTCGGGACACCCTTGAGTTTGCAATGAGAGGATGGCATGCAAAGCCACGACAATGTCGCCAAAATCTACGATCGTTGGGGAAGAATTTACGACATCATTTTCAAACGGGTCTTAAGCGAGGGCAGAGACGTCGCTGTCCAGATGCTGGATATGAATCCGGGCGAGCGCCTCCTCGAAGTCGGAGTCGGAACGGGACTTTCTCTTCCGCTTTATCCCCGAAACACCCAAATCGTTGGCATCGACATTTCCCGAAGGATGCTCGAAAAAGCCTCGAAAAAAATCAAAATGCATGAGTTGAAACACGTCGAACTTCGGGTCGTGGACGCTCAGGAGATGGATTTTCCAGATGACAGCTTTGACTGCGTAACGGCTTGCTACGTCGTTAGCGCTGCACCGGACCCAAATAAGGTGGTTTCGGAAATCCGCCGGGTTTGCAAACCGGGTGGCCGGATCGTTTTTATCAATCACTTCAAGAGCGAAAATCCTGTCCTCGCCAAATTTGAAAAACTCATGAATGATGTTTGTAAGCAATTCGGCTTTGAAACAACGCTCGATCTGAAGACCTTGCTAAAATCCAACAATCTCGAATCGAAGATGACAAAAAAGGTCAATTTGTTCGGCTGCTGGCGGGCAGTTCTTTGCTTCAATTCGAAAAATTAGATACATTTTCCAAACGATCCCTGTCCTCCGCAGAAATCAAGTCTCTCCGAAACTTAAACCTTTAAGGAGGCCATACCTCCCTCGGCCTGGGTGAGGTGTCGCCAACCAATAGGGCAGGACATATATTATATATGCAGCCTCTGGGAGGTGTGTTCGAAGCGCATCACGACATCCCCTCCGTAGAGGGAGGCCTGTCAGGGGTTGCCGGTAGAATTCAGGCCTCGACAGGGACATCCGCCCACTCGGAGGCGTCCCTCGGTCACCATAGACAGAACGTCTTCGCAGGTGGTCCTTGCCGGGGCCTTGTTCCCATTGAGGTCGTTTCATGGCGAGGGCGCGGGAGGGGATCTGGTGAGTGGGGCCGAAAAGCACACTGAAAAAAGTCGAGAAAAAAGCAAGCAGAACGAATGCCCATACAGGCTGATTTCCTTTTCCGATGGGGTGCTTTGTTTCGACCCCTGGCTGGCCGAATATGTGAAGCCGCCGGAACAGGTCATCGACAAATGGTGCCACTCGGATTTCCGAGCCTGTCCCAACTTTCTCGCCTACAAGGAAAACTTGCGGGCGGGAATGCGGAAGCATTTCATTCTCTGATTTTACTTCCCGTTGATTCCCCAATCCAGTCGCCTAGAGTTGTTTGCTGATACCGGTGTCCCGCTTTGCTGGCTACTTCCTCCAGGAGGAGATTTACCATGCCCACTTACATTAGCTTGATTGAGTACACAGACCAGGGGATTAAATCTATAAAAAAATCTCCAGAACGCGCAGATGCAGCAAGGAAGTTGCTTCAGGATTTGGGAGGCAATATGAGGGAGATTTATATGACCATGGGAGAATGCGATTTGGTTGTCATTTCCGAAGCGCCT
>CAMYJL010000389.1 GCA_947258645.1 uncultured Nitrospinota bacterium | reverse complement strand
CGTGATGCGGAAGGGGTCGATTCCCTGAAGCCGGGTCCGCAGAAAGAGCGACTGAATCCCCCAGATGATCGCGCCCATCATGACGAGCGCGTCGCCCACGAGGGTATAGGCGTTGCCGGTGCCCAGCTTTTCGGCGAACAGGACGATGATGCCGCCGAAGGCCGCGACGAACCCGGCGACCGTGCGCAGGCCGAAGCGCTCCGCCGGGATGAACCACGCCGCGAGCGCCGTGTAGATAAGCGGCTGGGTGTAGTAGAAAATCGAGGTCCGCCCGGAGGTCGTGATGACCGCGCCGTGGTAGGCGAAGACGAACATCAGGTTGTGAAACACCGCGTTCACCCAG
The DNA here is from genome assembly GCA_947258645.1 of uncultured Nitrospinota bacterium. Lineage (GTDB taxonomy): Bacteria > UBA8248 > UBA8248 > UBA8248 > UBA8248 > CAMYJL01. The sequence continues at coordinate 5,814 of CAMYJL010000389.1, read as the reverse complement.
AACGCGGGCCGCCCGCGGGGGGGCCTGATCGGGCCCCGCCGGATCAGGATGAAGAGGAATATGGCGGCAGCCGAGATGACGCTTCTGAGCCAGAGGAAGGTGAAGGGCTCGATGTATGCCAGCCCCACCTTGATCGAGGGAAAGCTCAGCCCCCAGAGAAACGTGACCGCACCGATTAGGACATAAAACTGCAAGACGAGCGCCACCTTCCCCGAAGCCGCACCGAAACCGGCCTCATGATGTTTCGATCAAAAAATGAACCGGCGATAGCGAACGTTGCGGATTATTCCGCCGGAAAAATTCCCTTCAAATCGGCCAGCCGGATTTTTCGCACCGGCTGGGAACGCTGCCCCACGCGCACCTTCTGATCGAGATCGTTGTGGCAATGATCGCAGCGCGGCTGGGCCGTCTTCGGGACGATGAACCGCTTCGCCTTCCGCCCGCCGGTCCGATGGCCGTTGTGGCACTGCACGCAGGTGAAGGGGAGCTCGGCGTGATCGAGGATGCCATGAAAGTCCTCCTCCCCGAGCTTGAGTATGCGCTCGTCCCCGTGGCACTTGATGCAGTCCTTGTCCGGAATCGGGTGAAACACGCGGGAGGGCTGCTCATAGTCGCCGAGGACGAATTTAACGGTATCCTTCGCCGCCAGATAGGTCGTCCGCGCCATCCCGATGATGCCGTCCTCTCCGTGGCAGGAGATGCACTTCACCTCCCCGCCCGCGTGGTGCCACCCGCCCAGCGTCTGGATGGCATTTTCGGACCGCCGGGCGTCGTCCAGGTAATCCTGGGCCCAGCGTCTGGATGGCCTTTTCGGACCGCCGGGCGTCGTCCAGGTAATCCTGATGATCCGGGAGATGGCAGTAAGTGCAAAAGGGGTCGTACGACTCGACCTGCCGGATGCCGTACAGGCTGCCGATTCCGAGGGCAGGCAGGAGGATCAGGAGAGCCGGAAGGACAAAAACCCACCGTAGCGGGAAAATCCGCATGAATAAACTCCACCGGGGCAGCGCTCATTGGCCCGGACACCCTATCACCCGCACCCGAGCCCGGGCAACGGAAGGCGCCGCACCCGGGGCCGCACCTTCCCCGCGCGCGGGGCGTTTGTTAGGATGGATCTGCTTTTGAGAGGAGGAGAGCACATGGCCCGCACCCGTTTTGGCCCGCGCCGGAAGCCGGGGCTCAGACCAAAGCCCCCGAAACCCAAGGGGGACGCGGACGACCAGAAACCAGCGGAATCCGCCAAGGAAATTGCCGACCGGCTCAAGGGCAACGCCGCCGTCGGGAAGAACGCGGCCGACTATCGGCGCAAGTCGCTCGATATTCATGGATGGATCTGCGCCAAGTGCGGGATGGAGTTCAACGAGAACAACCTCCACCTCCTGACCGTCCACCACCGGGACGGAAACCACAAGAACAATCCCACAAATGGCAGTAACTGGGAGAACCTGTGCGTCCATTGCCACGACGACGAACACTCCCGGGGCATGCTCGGCGACTATCTGGGCGACGGCCGGTAGCGCGCCCCCATCCATCCGGCCGATTGAGATGATCCTCCGCGTCCATCCATCCCCGGCCCGGGGCCGGACGAGCGTTCCAGGCTCAAAATCCCACACCATCCGGGGAATTGCGCTGGCCTCCCTCGCCTCCGGCGAGAGCCGGATTCGCAAACCCCTCGACTCGGACGACGGCCGCTCCGCCACCCGCATCTACAAGGCGATGGGAGCGGAGATCCGCCAGGAAGAAGGCGTTTGGTCCGTGCGCGGCTTCGGAGGGCGCCCGAGGGCGCCCGGGGGTGTCATCGACGTAGGGAACTCCGGCACCGGCTGCCGCATGGGCCTCGGCACGGCGGCGCTCCTCGCGGACGGGGATGCCCGCTTCGACGGAGACGCCCAGACCCGGCGGCGCCCGATGGGCCCCCTTCTCGACGCGCTCTCGAACCTCGGCGCGAGCGCCCGCTCCGAGGGCGGAAACGGATTGCTCCCCGCCGTCGTCTCCGGCCCCTGGCGGGGCGGGCGAACGGAGGTGGACGGCGCGACGAGCCAGTACACCTCCAGCCTTCTCTTAAATGCTCCCTTCGGTGAGGGGGAATCCATCATCGAGCCGGTCAACCTCAACGAGCGGCCCTATGTGGAGATGACCCTCTGGTGGCTCGACAAGCTGGGCCTCGCCTACGAGCGGGAGGGCTACGAGCGCTTTCGCGTTCCCGGCGGCCAGCCGCTGGAAGAATTCGAGGCGAAAGTTCCATCCGACTTCAGCTCGGCCGCTTTTCTCGTGGCGGCGGGGGCCCTTCCGGGCGGAGATGTCGCCCTCGAGGGCCTCGATCTCCATGATCCGCAAGGGGATAAGGTTATACTCGAATTCGCTTCAGAGATGGGGGCGAAAGTCGTTGAAGAAAAAGATATAATAAGGATATCCAGCGAGGGACTTAGAGGGGGCGAGTTCGACCTGAACGCCACACCCGACCTCCTCCCCGTCATGGCCGTCCTAGGTGCGTTCGCGGAAGGGGAGACCCGGCTGGTCAACGTCCCCCAGGCGCGCATCAAGGAGACCGACCGCATCGCCGCCATGCGAGAGGTGCTGGAATCGCTGGGTGGCGTGGCGCGGGAGCTTCCCGACGGGCTGATCGCGGCTTCGGGGACCACCGCATCGTCATGGCGGCCGCCGTGGCCGGACTGGCCGCTCTGGAGGGCGTCGAGGTCGACACGGCCGAAGCGATGGGGATAACCTTTCCGGACTTCCCCGAGCGGATGCGATCTCTGGACGCGCGGATCGAAACGGAAGAAAGCGGTTAGTCAAAGGAGCGGAAATGCCGATCTACGAGTACGAATGCAAGGAATGCGGCTTCATCTCGGGCCATCTGGTGATGAAGCCCTCTGACCGGCGGAAGCTCACCTGCCGCAGCTGCGAGGGGAAAAAACTGCGCAAGGTCATGTCGCGATTCGCCGCGCATAAAACCGAAGCCCAGCGCCTCGATGAGTACGAACCCCGGAATGCGCGGGGCGATTCCTTCTACAAAGACGACCGCAACATCGGCCTCTGGGCCCAGAAACGGGCGAAAGAGATGGGGATGGACCTGGGGGACTCCTTCAAAGAGACGCTCGAAAAAGGTCGCTCCCGGAAAATTCTCGACAACCTCTGAGAAAACCCCTTGAACGGACAGACATCGTTCAGTGAGAGCCTCCGCAGGGAGGCAAAACCGCTCTGGAAGACGATTCACGCGCATCCGTTCGTCACCGGCATCGGGGATGGGACCCTGTCCCCGGATCGCTTCCGCCACTACATGTGCCAGGACTACATTTTTCTCATTGAGTACAGCCGCGTACTCGCGCTCGCGGTGGCGAGATCGGAGCACCTGGAAGACATGGGACGCTTCGCCGATCTCCTCAACGCCACCCTGAACACCGAGATGGACCTTCACCGGGGCTTCGCGGCCAGGTTCGGCATCTCCAGCAAAGAGCTGGAAGCCACTCGGCCCGCGCCCACCTGCCGCGCCTACACCGATTACCTGCTCAAGGTCGCCTGGGCGGGCACGTTCGGCGAAGTAGCGGCGGCGATGCTCCCCTGCCAATGGGACTACGCCCTCATCGGCGAAGAGCTCGCCGCGCGCGGGGCGCCACCAGACGCCCCCTTCTCCACCGAGTGGATCGAGATGTACGCCTCGAAGGAATTCACCGCCCTCTCCGTCTGGCTCCGCGAGATTCTCGACCGCGCGGCCAGGGAGGCCGGACCGGTCGAGCGCGAGCGGTTGCGCGCCCACTTCATGACCGGCACCCGGTACGAGTACATGTTCTGGGACGCCGCCTGGAAGATGGAAGCATGGCCGGTGTGAAGAGCTCCCCCGGCCTCCCCCGCTGCCCGTGGGCCGAGGCCGACGCGCTGCTGGCGAAGTACCATGACGAGGAATGGGGCGTTCCCGTCACGCGCGACGCCGCACACTTCGAGCGTCTCTCCCTCGAGGTTTTTCAGGCCGGCCTTTCCTGGCGCACCATCCTCCACAAGCGGCCCGCCTTCCGAAAAGCCTTCGCGCAGTTTTCCCCCGCCAGAGTCGCCGCTTTCACGGGAAAGGATGTCCGGCGACTCTTGAATGATGAGGGGATTGTCCGCCACCGGGGGAAGATCGAGGCGACGATCAAAAACGCGGAGAAATTCATGACGCTCTCGAAGGATCACGGGAACTTCGCCCGCTACCTGGATTCGCTACCGGACGACCTGGAAACGCTGCGGGGCGTCTTCCGGCGCGAATTTGCGTTCATGGGCCCGAAAATTGCGGAGAGCTATTTCGAGAGCGTGGGGAAAATAGCGATAAAACACCACCCGCGCTGCTGGAAAGCGAAAGGCGCACCCCTCAAAAGAAATACTTGAGGCGAACAGCCGGAAAGGCTACTTTCTACATGGTGCGGGAAACGGCACACGGGAAGATAATTTTCTTAAGTAAAAGGCTTTCAAAATGCAAATACTGAATGCTTTCATACCCATCTGGGAGGAAATCAGGGCGGGGGTGGAAGCAGCCATCCCCCTGTTGATGAAAGCAGCACTTGTCTACCTGGGCATCCGCTTCGCCCTGGTCGTATCGTCCGTCATCATTCGACTGGCGCAATTCAATGCACCTCCCCCGGATCCGCAGGAAATCATTGACCCGGAAAACGCCATGGACACTGAATTGACGGATGCCGACCCGGGAGGAAATGCGCCGCCGGGCGATCCGGCGGCCCTGCCCGAAAGCACCTCCGAAACCCGATAACTCCCCCGATTCACTTCCGGCTCTCTCCTCCAGAACTTCCCTCTCCGGCGCCCACGGCTTTCTTGATTTCCTCTACCTTGCCCTTCAGATCCCAGGTGGCCGCCTTCCGGACATAGGTTCCGACCTGGCGGACATAGGGCATGACGCGCGAATCCTCGTCCGAGGGCGGAGCGATTGAAGGGATGTACAGGTCCAGCAGTACGACAACGGAGGACACAATGAGCGTCCCTTTCACCAGACCGATGAGGCCGCCGCCGATCCGATCCCACGCCCCCCGGACCGATTTCTGGACAAAGCTTGAAACCATTTTGCCGGCGAGGCCGATCAAAAACCACACGGCGATGAACAAGCCGATATACCCCGCATAGCTGATCCATCTCGACTCGCCCATCCAGCCCTCCACCCACGATTGGGCAAGCCCCCCGTACTTTCCTGCGGCAAGGTATCCGGTTCCGAGAGATACGAGAGAGAATATTTCTTTCAGAGTACCGTGGAAGAAGCTGCGGAGAAAAAAGGCCGCAATGATGACGAGAACCATTCCATCCACAATCGGAAAATCAGTCATCGGCATGGCGTCTGCACCTGAGGATCAATCCAACGGCTGCCAAAAAGCATAACACAAGTTCCGGCGCGAAACGGGTCGTCCACTCGCCGGGCAAACCTAGATTTTCTCCTTCCACATGACCAGGGCGTCCTCCCCGTTGTCGGGGTAATACTTGGACCTCATCGCCACCGGGACAAACCCGAATTTTTCGTACAAACCGACGGCCGCCGCGTTGCTGACGCGGACTTCGAGGGTGGCTCGAACCGCGCCCCGGCGGCGGGCTTGCTCGATAATGCCTTCGAGCAGAAACTGGCCCACGCCTTTCCGCCGCACATCCGGCGACACCGTCACGTTCGTGATGTGGCACTCATCCACCACCTCCCACCAGCAGGCGTAGCCAAGAATGGATCCTTGCTCGTCTTCGCCCAAGAGGCTTTCCACGATGAGAAGGTGGGAGTTCGGAACTTTTTCCAGCTCGTTCTGAAATGTGCCCTCTGACCAGGGGAACGTATACGAGCGCCTCTCCGTC
>CAMYJL010000388.1 GCA_947258645.1 uncultured Nitrospinota bacterium | reverse complement strand
AGGGCGGAGCCCCTTCGCCGGTATCCTGAAAACCGCTATCATCACGGACCGGGCCCATATTTCCGGAGAGGCGAAGGATCGCCTCGCGCATTTGATCGGGAGATACATTTCGTGAATTCGAGAAAAAAATCCGAGATGCTTTTCGAGTCGGCCCAGAGGCGAATCCCCGGCGGGGTGGACAGCCCCGTCCGCGCCTTCCGCAGCGTGGGGGGCAATCCCTACTTCGTCGATCGGGGGGCGGGCAGCCGCATCTGGGACGCCGACGGGAACGCGTACATCGACTACGTCTTGTCGTGGGGGCCGCTGATCCTCGGCCACGCCCATCCGCGCGTGGTGGAGGCGCTGCGCGAGGCGGCGGGGAGGGGGACCAGCTACGGCGCCCCGACGGCAGCGGAGACCGAGCTGGCGGAGCTGGTCCAGGACGCCTTTCCCTCGATGGAGCTCCTCCGCTTCGTCAACTCGGGCACCGAGGCCACGATGTCGGCCATCCGCGTCGCTCGCGGATTCACGGGCCGGAACCTCATCGTCAAGTTCGAGGGGTGTTATCACGGCCACGCCGACGGCCTGCTCGTCAAGGCGGGGAGCGGCGGCGCGACGCTGGGCATCCCGGACAGCGCGGGCGTTCCGGAGGACTATGCGCGGAACACCATCACGCTCCCCTACAACGACCCCCGGGCGCTGGAGGAATTGTTCCTGCGCGAGGGGAAGAACATCGCCGCCGTCATCCTCGAGCCCGTGGGCGGCAACATGGGGCTCGTGCTCCCGGACGACAGCTTCATCGAGATGGTGAGGCGGGCAACCAAGGGGTCGAACGCGCTGCTCATTTTCGACGAGGTGATGACGGGTTTCCGGGTGGGCCACGGCGGCGCCCAGAAGCTCTTCGGCATCCAGCCCGACCTCACCACGCTGGGCAAGGTGATCGGCGGCGGGATGCCGGTGGGCGCCTACGGCGGGCGGCGCGAGGTGATGGAAGTGGTGGCGCCTCTGGGGCCCGTCTATCAGGCGGGGACGCTCTCGGGAAATCCGCTCGCCATGGCGGCGGGGATCGAGACGCTTCGCGTCGTGAAAGAAGAGGGACTGCCCGAGGCGCTCGAGGCGCGCGGAAAGCAACTCGAAGAGGGCATGGCCGACGCGGCGCGCGAGGCGGGGGTTCCGGCCTATGGTGTGCGGCTCGGCTCGATGTTCTGCACGTTTTTTCAGGAAGGGCCTGTCCGGAACTTCGAAGACGCGAAGCGCTCCGACACGGACCGGTACGGCAAGTTTTTCCACGCCATGCTCGAGCGCGGCGTCTCGCTGGCCCCCAGCCAGTTCGAGGTCGGTTTTCTCTCTTCCGCCCATACCGAGGCCGATATCGAGGCGACCGTCCGCGCGGCGCGCGAGGCTTTTGCCACCCTGTAGCCCAACCGGTGTAAGATGGGGCCGAAGCGTTTCCGCCCGCCTGAAGAGAGCGAAGGCATTTTGAATCGATCCGGAAGAGGCGCCCGGAAAAAGGGCGAGAACAAAAGCCGCTACCTTTACTGGCTGGCGGCCAGCCTGAGCGTTTTTCTGCTGGGGACCGCCGTATTCGGGCGGGACGGGCTGCTGGCGGTGATCGTCAACCAGCGCCGCAGCGAAAACATCCGGGCGGATATATCGGCGCTTCGGGAGGGCAACCGCCTCCTGCGAAAACAGATTCGCTCTCTTCAGAACGATTTGACCTCGGTCGAGCGGATCGCGCGGGAGGATCTGGGGCTTGTGAAGCCGGAGGAAACGGTGTATGAATTCATTCCGGCCGGAGAAGGTTCCCGCCGGCGCTGAGAGACGGGGCGGCGGCGTTTCTGGCGGCCGCACCGCTTGACAGGTTCGCTCCTGCCAATTAGACCGTTGATCACGATGACATTGCGGGGTGGAGCAGCTGGTAGCTCGTTGGGCTCATAACCCAAAGGTCGCTGGTTCGAATCCAGCCCCCGCTACCAATAAAATAAAGGGTTGGGGCTCTCACCCCAACCCTTTATTTTGTCTCGCTGACCAATTTGCGGGTGTTTTCACTTCATTCTCTCCAGGGTGTGTTGGTCCAGCGAATCTTTAGGTCATTCAGATCAGCTGAAGGTCTACAATCGCCGGAGCATGTGGAGAATGTTATGGCCAGGATGTGGGCGAAAACCAAAAATAGATCCACCATGTAGGAGAGTTAAGGGAGGGCTGATATTCAAGTGCAAGGGGAGGTAGACCTGAATTCCAGCTAGAATTATCAATTCGCCATGCACAGCTGGAGAATGTCAAGGTCTCCGTTCACATACGACGCAGGCCAAGGGCAATCTGCATCTCGGTGAACCGCTTTCTTTTCATGGGCATATCTTCCTCTTTCAAAGGGAAAAATTTTCAGATAAGTCGCATTCCCGCTGGAACAAGATCCGGCGAGCAGACCAAGATCCCTGCCCCTCGGGGAGAAAGGCGATTTGTTCGCTTAATCGTAGCTGTCCCCGTTGTTCAGGTGCGGTTCTTTCATCTCGTCGGCGATGCGGTGCATGGCGAGAATATGAGCGGCAAGCCGGTTGTCGACACCATTTTTCTTCGCGGTCAAGAATACCCTTGAAGCGCTTATCCTTGCCGTCTCTTCCAGCATGCGGTCAACCTTTTGGGCGCTCCATCTCGTCCCGTTCAGGTTCTGCTGCCATTCATAGCACGAAACCGTGACGCCGCCGGCGTTCGCCAGGATGTCGGGTAGAACCATGATTCCATTCCCGAACAGAATCTCGTCAGCGCCGGGGGTCGTCGGGCCATTGGCCAGCTCGACGATGATTTTCGTATTTATCCTGTCCGCATTTTTTTCCGTAATCACATTCTCCAACGCGCTGGGAACCAAAATATCACACTCCAATTCCAACAGATCTTCATTCGATATGGGTTCCGAACCCGGATAGCCAACCAGCGTCCGCTCGGGATTCGACTCCTTGTATTTCAACACATTGATTCGATTTGAAACGTGAAAAAGCCACTAGGATGCGGAGGCGCGCAGACGGGTGCGGCGCAGCAGGATCGTGCCGGCCAGGATGTCGTGGAGCGTGCGATTGCGGTCGGTGAACAACGGCACCAGCAGCACCAGCCAGGCGGTCAGACTGACGCTGGCGTAGAACAGCACGGTGGTCAGGAAGGCCTGGGAATAGTCGGGTGGCCGCCCGGTCCATTTTGCATATTCGTCATGAATCCAGCCCATGGTTTTTGGATTGGTATATACATCGGGCGCGGGAATATCTTTATCCGGCCCGATGTTGGGAGCAATCATGGCGGTGTATCTTCTCGTCATCCTTTCGAGTTCGCCCTCCGACATGGCGGGAAGACCATCATGAGACCTGGGGTCGCAAATCACCCCCCCCTTTCCGCCACCCAGTGGAAGGTTCAGTGTCGCGCATTTGATGGTCATCCATGTTGCCAGGGCCCTGACTTCATCGATGTCCACATCCCAGTGATATCTGATGCCTCCTTTATAGGGGCCCCTGGCGTGGTTGTGCTGGACCCGAAAGCCTTGGAATACGCGGATGCTTCCGTCATCCATTTTGACTTCGAATGAAACGCTGATCTCCCGGTGGATAAGCAACAGGGCTTCGGTTATCCAAGACTCCAGTTTCATTACCTGCGCAGCGCTTTGGATAACGGCTTTCGCATTCTCGTAGGGGTTGATGTCGGAGCGGGTCTCGGTCTCGGTCTCGATCATGGTCATGGTCATGGAGTCACCCATCCTCTGATAAAAAAAACATAATGGTTTTGCCTAGAATTATGCAGCAATATTTTATATTTGGCAATTTCCGACCTTTTTATCTTTTATTGGCGGTTGTGCTCCGCAAAAATTGGATCCCCCATAAAATGAATGTCTTGGCGAGGTCGACGCATTTGCAAACTTTAGGAGTTCGGCACAGGAATTTAGAGTTTACGTCGCCTTTTCAACCAACGGGACAGATATTAAATAAGTCTCGAATCGGGACGGGGAGGGTAAGTCCTGAAAAATCGGGTAGCAAACGCCCTCTGGCAAGGGTTTTCGGGCCCATGGTGATATTGGTAGCGGGTTCGGGGGCAAAACTGTACCGGAATATCCTCTACTTCAGCATGGACCGGTTTGAGGGGAGGAGGTCAGGATGTCTTTCAGCGGCCACGGTGGCCTTCTCTGCGAGAAGCGTTACCCGAAAAAGAGCAAATCGGTCAAATTTACAAAGGAGAGATCGTTGCTGCATAATTCAGTTAATCGTGTTGTCCCATAATTCCGGATAAAAATGGAGTTGGATATTATGAGTTCCGATTATGTTGGAGTTGCTGGTTTACAAGTTGCACAGCCCTTATATGATTTAGTTAAAGATGAGATTGCGCCAGGAACGGGTGTTGATCCGGATTTTTTTTGGAGTTCTCTTGGCGGAATTGTAAATAAATTAGACCCCAAGAACAGAAAGTTGCTGGAAAAACGAGATCGTCTGCAGGGCGAGATTGATGCATGGCATAAGGAGAGAAATAGCAAACCTTTCAACAAGGAAGAATATAAATCCTTCCTATATGAAATTGGCTATTTAATCCCTGAAGGTCCTGATTTCCAAGTGAACACACAAAATGTGGACAGGGAGCTTGCAGAAATTGCGGGCCCTCAACTTGTCGTGCCCTTAACGATTGAACGCTTTGCAACCAATGCAGCGAATGCCCGTTGGGGGAGCCTTTATGATGCATTGTACGGTTTTGACCTGATTCCCGAAGATAGAGGCGCTGAGAAAAAGGGCGATGGGCCGAATGGCTATAATCCTCGACGCGGAGCCAGGGTGATCGCATACGCTAAAAAATTTCTCGACGATGTTGTGGGATTAGAAAAAGGGTCTCATGCTCTTGTGACCCAATACAAACTAGATGAGAACAAGAATCTGGTCGCAGTGATAG
>CAMYJL010000387.1 GCA_947258645.1 uncultured Nitrospinota bacterium | reverse complement strand
CTCGAGGAAGCCGTGCACGAAGTGGGTGCGGAACTGCTCGCCGTTGGCGACGATGTCGATGCCGCAGTCCTCCTGCTCCTTGAGCCAGACCAGGGCGGCGTCCTGCTTGGCGCGCTCGAGCTCGGCGCCCTCGAGGCGCCAGGGCGCCCACAGCTTCTCGGGCTCGGCCAGCCATGACGGCTTGGGCAGGCTCCCGGCGATCGTCGTGTCCAGCATGTCGAGGCTCCCCCAATCAAGCGGATGGTCGGGCGCGAGCTTAGCACGGGACCGCGCCGGGCGCACGGGGCGCGCGACCCGAGGCCCGCACGCCCCGACCGGACGGACCGTGGCGCCGCCGCCGCCGCGCAAGCCGCCCGGCGGCGTGCCGGGAGAAAAAAAGCAAACGAGCCCATGCGCAGTAAAACTTCGTTTGATTTCAATTGGTTAGGGGGCAGTCAGGGCGGCGTACCGCGATCTAACCTATTGAAAGTAAACAGATTTTACCACAGCGCGCCGGCGAAAAATCGACTCTGACACCATTTTCCGTGGCGTCGCCGTCGGACCCGGGCGGCGCGGAGACAGCCATCGATCCTGCGATCATGCGGGCCCAGGCCGCGCCTGAAGGGGCGGGGCCGCCGGGCGCTCACCCACCGCGCTTGACCGCGCCGTCAAAGCGAAGCTAGCTTTAGATATGCTCTCGGATCGGGCGGAAAAGACCGTGGGCCGTGCGCTCGGCCTGGCGAGCGAGCGGCGCCACGAAGAGGCCACGGTGGAGCATCTGCTCCTGGCCTTGACCGAGGACGCCGACGCCCGCGCGCTGTTCGAGGCCGTCGAGGCGGATCTCGAACGCCTGCGCGCCGACCTGATGGCCTGCATCGATGACGAGCCGTCCGGCCCGGCCTCGCCGGATGCCCCGGGAAACGCCAGGCAAGGTGACGACTTCAACCGGACCGTGGAGCGCGCGACGCTTCATGTGCAGTCCTCCGTGCAAGCCGGTGAGCGGTCCGGCCCGCAGGTCGAACCCAGGACCAGCGAGGAGGTCACCGGCGCGGACCTCCTGATGGCACTCTACTCGGAACGCCCGACCAAGGCGGTGCGGATCCTGAAGGATCACGACATAAAGCGCGTGGAGATCATGTCCGCCTTTTACTTCCCCGCAGGATAAGGCGTTGAAATCGGGATGCCGATCCCAGCACACTGAAGCCCCGTGGCCGGATGGATGGGCCGGATGGATGGGCCGGATACATGGGCCGGATACATGGGCCGGATACATGGGAAGACGATCGATGGCGCCGGAAGAAACCCCCGCCCAATGGTGGGTGAACGAAATGGCGGAGGATGCCGACAGCGAACGGGTCACCGAACTCGCCAACATGATGTTCGGGGCCTGTGCCCACGAAGAGAGGTTCAGCCGTTCCGAAATGTACATGGCCCAGGCCAAGGCCTTTGCGATCACGCTGTTGGATGCGGGGCGATCGGGGCGCAATCCCGAACATCTGAAGGATGCGGCCAGCGAGATCATGGCGCTCTGGCTCGACAAGTTCGGCGGACACATCAAGCGAAAGCAGCATTGACGGTACTCTGACCGTCGCGCGCCGCGTGTCTTCCCGAGTCGCCCTCCTTGAGCGCCACGGGAAGTCAATTGCACCGCCCACGGAATTCACGAGGGCGCCCACCCCTTGCGGCCATAGGGTAACGACCCTGGCGCCTGAAAAAAGGCGTGTGTCCCCGAAATCCCAACAGCGGATTCTCCCCCGCCGGAGGGCTATCGGAGCGACACAGGGACTGGTAGTATTGCCCGAGAATTCGATCTACCGCGAGTGTCCGAAATGAGAGGTTAGGGGGCTGCTCAGGCGGGCAAGATAGGCCGCCGCGACCCGGAAACGAGGAGGCAGGGGCTCGGTGATGACTGATCAGGACGAGAATGCAGGACGGCCAAAAGCTTCAAGGTTGGAGAAATTCCACGGCAAGGCGGTGATCATATTTTCGTTTGCGGCCGCTGTTTGGGCCGGACTCACCGGCGTCCTCGATTACGCGAGTGACCTTCGTGCCTCTGGAGAACGGGAGCGCCAGGCACAGGCCGAGGCGGTCGCCAAGGTCAGCCGTGTCCTCGGCGTCATGCGCTTCAACTGCGACAAGGGTTTCGGACCGTTGGTGCGGCTCGCGGACACAGTCGATTCGGGGCATACGCGGCAAAAGAAGGTCTGCCATGAGGCTTTCCTCGAATTATCGTCGTTGATCTATCAGGCTCCGATTCAGATCAAGCGCCCGGACGACATTGCCGAGGAGGACTGGAAGACATACTGGACGTCCTTCTCGGACGGGATAACGAGAATTGCGGCGAACGACTACGACGCAGCTCGCGTCGATTGCCCTTGGAAGAACATAGCCCGGAGCACGAACGCTCTGTTCCACGGAACGGCCTGTCCGTAGGGAGGTTGAAATGCATAAGTATTGGGGGTGTGCGTCCTTTGTTGCCGTTGCGACGTGGACGATCGGGGCGGCCGCACAGACGGATCTTTGGGGCCTCGAAGACCTCGCATCCGACTGCGATCCACCGGCGTGGCTTTCGGTCAAGCCCGCGGAGGCCCTTTACTTCGCTCCGATGAAGCGCCTCTCGGAAGCTGAAAAGGCAAAGCTTCCCCCCGGGGGTTTCGGTTACAAATACGTGTACGTGGACAACAAGACCCCGCGCTATCCCGTGGCTTCCAGCGATGTCGGGACTTCGAGACCCGCCGTTTCGCTCGGAAGGTATAACCAGTCTCTTTGGCTGGTTCTGGACATCCAAAGACCCGACGTCGGGAAAATACCTTCGGATCATCTTTGGCTCGTGATCTCGGTGCCCCGGGACGATCTGTCCTTTCACGCGCAGTTCCACGGGCACAAGGACTTCGTGGACGATGCCGGTGGCGACGCATTGCGGAGAAACTATCGGCGCGCCAAGAACATCAAGGGGAGTCGGGTCAAGGACGGCGACATCGATGTCTTGGCCTTCGTCAAGGAGTCCATCCCGCCCAGCGATACGATGTTTCTCAGCGACTTCTGGAAGATGGCGCTGGACAAGAGCTACGATGGCTTGGTCGAGCCGACCCGCGATCATTACGACAGCAACGTCAAGGAGGACGCCTACGAGCACTTCTTTTCGTACGTAAAGATCGAGAAGGAAGAGAGAAACCGGTACCCGGTGATAAAGAGCATCAGAAAGAAGGGAAAGGCCTTCGGCTTCCTGCTCGACAACGAGCACAAATGCCTGGTCTCAACGACCAT
>CAMYJL010000386.1 GCA_947258645.1 uncultured Nitrospinota bacterium | reverse complement strand
CCTGGGCGCGGCAATTTCTCAGAGCGGCCTTGCCGAATGGATCGTTTCCCGTCTTCACACGGATGGAGCCAGTCTCTTGTTGCTCAGTTTGTTATTCGGTTCAGTAGCCTGTTTAATGTCTTCGCTGATGAGCAACACGGCCACCGCGAACCTCATCATGCCCATTTTGACCGGCTTAAGCGTTGGCACCATTTCTCCTCTTTTCTTGGCGGTGGCTTTTGCGTGTTCGGTGGCGATGCCGTTGCCTATTTCTACACCGCCGAATGCGATCGCGTTCAGTTCCGGAGAGATCACGGTGAGAGATATGATCAAGCCGGGGTTAATCGTTACTGTTGTCGGCCTGGTGTTGACATTCACGGTTGGTTTTCAGTGGTGGAGGATCCTGGGATTGTATTGATGGCAGGGCATATCCTATCTAGTGCCCTGTTCTTGTGGCGATATATCTCAACTTTCGTTGGCCGAGTCGACACCGAGGTGATAGTTGTTGACCGATCAGGTTTTCTGAGGCAAGCGCCTAAATGTTTACTTGATAAAAGGATGCCAACATGGAAATTCATCGGCAGACATGTCAGAGTTGTGGCTCGATTGACGTGCGGAATATCCTTGCCCGAGAGTCTGATCTCCCAATGACGATCTATGTACGATGCGCAAAATGTGGCGAACTCGTAGCCCGATATAAATTGCGTGAGTACTACCATCATGGAAAGGGGCTCGATTCGTTTCTGCGTTCCCAGGCGGCGACAATCGCCGAGAGCGGAAGGCACGTTTTAGGCGAATTTCGACGCACGCAAAAGGAATCCGTCGAAGGCTATGAGGCGGTGCTAAAAGAGCTCGAAAAAGAGGGGAAGGAAGTCTGACGCAAACGAAAAAGACCACTTTCCACCTAATTCTAAGTCATAGCGAATCGCTTTTTTGATAGGTGCTGTTTTTTTCTCATTGCACGCCAGAGGGACAGGCCATGAATTTTCCTCAAGCCAGCGAATTGGAGGTGACGCGGATGGGGCCGTGTACGATCCCGTCCCCTCTTGAGAGGGATGGCGTTCGTTTTGTTGATGAGGAGCGCCGCGTGTTGCTTTGCTCGGACACGGTGCAACTTCATGATCTCCAGCGTCCAGGCCAGCCGATTCCTTCCTTTGAGCCGGCCGGTCCTCGCGAAAAAATTTACTATGACCCAAGGGATTTGGCTTGTGGAATCGTAACATGTGGTGGGCTTTGTCCCGGGATTAACGACGTAATCCGTTCGGTCGTTTTGACGCTTACCCATATGTATGGTGTTCGGAAGATTTTCGGATTTCGCTACGGATATGCGGGCCTTGCCTCGAAAGAAGGGCACGATCCTTTAATGTTGGATCCCGACGTAGTGAGTCGGATTCACGAAAGGGGTGGCTCGTTGCTCAGCTCTTCCCGAGGGCCTCAAGAACTCAACGACATGATCGATACCATGATGAGATTGAATGTCAGGATCTTGTTCGCCATCGGCGGAGACGGAACCCTTCGCGGCGCTTCGGCCCTCAGCGATGAGATTGCCCGTCATGGGCTGAAGATAGCCGTCGTCGGAATCCCTAAGACTATCGACAACGACATGAACTGGATCCAGCGCAGTTTCGGATTCACCACAGCCGTGGAAGAGGCACGTACCTCCATCGTGGGCGCCCATGCGGAGGCCACGGGTGCATGGAGCGGCGTCGGATTGGTGAAACTGATGGGGCGGCATTCGGGCTTCATTGCCGCCCATGCCTGTTTGTCGAACAGTGATGTGAATTTCTGCCTGATTCCCGAAGTGCCGTTCTCCATGGATGGTGAAAGGGGATTCTTGAAGCAACTGGAGCACCGTTTGAAGAACCGGCGCCACGCCGTGGTGGTGGTCGCGGAAGGAGCAGGGCAGGATATCCTCCATGATACAAATAATTCGGAATTCGACGCATCCGGCAACCTGAAATTACAGGATATCGGCATGTACCTTCGGGATGAAATCAACCGGTACTTCGCCAAGCGGAAGATTGAAATCTCGGTAAAATATATTGATCCAAGCTACATTATCCGGAGCCTGCCCGCAGGGCCGGTGGATTCCGAATATTGTCTGATCCTGGGCCAGCACGCCGTGCACGCTGGCATGGCCGGCCGGACGAATATGGTGGTCGGCTTTTGGAATCAGAATTTTACGCATGTTCCCATTCCCTTGGCCGTTGAAGGGCGTAAGCATGTCCACCCCGATGGGGAAATCTGGCAGCGTGTCTTGGAGGCCACCGGGCAGCCGGTCTCGATGATTTCCGAATCAACAAGTAGGGCGGTGCTGTGATGAATCCTTCGGGTATCATTGCCAAGGAGAAATTTGACGCTGTGTTGTTCGATTTGGACGGTGTCCTGACGGCGACGGCCAGTATCCACGCGGATTGCTGGAAGGAAATGTTTGACGACTTCCTTCGCCGATACAGCGAGAAGTCGGGCAAAGCGTTTCAGCCCTTTGAAATTGGAAGCGACTATCGGCTCTATGTGGATGGCCGTCCGAGATACGAAGGGGTCCGCACCTTTCTCGAGTCACGCGGCATTCATTTGCCTGAAGGGAAAGCCAATGACCCTCCCTCCCTGGAAACCATTTGCGGTCTCGGGAACCGGAAGAACGATATGGTCAACGAGGCGATTCGATCCAGGGGGGTTGAGCCGTTTGCCGGTTCCGTGGCGCTGGTTCACCATTTGCGCGAGACGGGATTTAAGACAGCGGTGGTGTCGGCCAGCGCGAACTGCCAGACCGTCCTGGAGGGCGCTGGAATCGCAGAGCTTTTTGACGCCCGGATCGATGGCAAAGTCGCTTCCGAAAAAAAGCTTCCGGGCAAGCCAGCGCCGGACACTTTCTTGGCCGCTGCCGAACTGCTCAATGTGCCCCCTCAGCGGGCAGTAGTGGTCGAGGACGCCATATCGGGTGTCCAGGCCGGCCGAGATGGAGGCTTTGGCCTGGTGATCGGCGTAAGCCGTGAGGGAGATCCTGAAGACCTGCGCAAGAACGGTGCCGATATCGTCGTGAACGACCTGAGCGAAGTCCTCCCCCGGTGATGCAATGCATGCCCCGTGACTCGGGGTTACGGAAGGAATTGGATTTTTTGAATCGGAAAAAAGAAGTTTTTATAAAGGCGGTACCGAGATGATACGACACGAGACCATTCGCCCCCCAGCGCACATTTATCCCGTTGATGATTGGCGAGTCGTCGAGAAGGCGTTTTATCCCGATTTTCTCGCTCAGACAGAGACGCTGTTC
>CAMYJL010000385.1 GCA_947258645.1 uncultured Nitrospinota bacterium | reverse complement strand
GTCGAGGAGGCGCTCGCACGACACGGCGGAAACATCTCCCGAACCGCAAAAGAGATCGGCGTCAGCAGGCCCACACTCTATTCGTTTATCAAAAAGTACGATCTGGAAACGGCCCGGCCGATCAGGAGAAACATCAACGCCGGCCGCAGGGCATCCGCCGTTTCACTTCAATAGCAAAGCTGGAATCTTTTCCCCGCCGGGGTGAAAATCCGTATCCAGGAAATGCCTAAAAAGATGACCCAAAGAGGGAGTAGGCCATGACACTGGAAGAACGGATCGGGCGTCTGGAAAAGGAAAACCTGAGGCGAAGGCGGACATCGCGCTTCCTGGCTCTCTGCCTCGCCGCCGCCCTCGGAATGACCGGGGCGGCGTCCGGGAGCCGGACCCTGGAAGCGGACAAAATCCTAATAAAAGATTCCGGCGGCCGGGTCCGCATATTTCTGGGCCTCGGCGCAAACGGGCCGGTGCTCGATTTCCGCGCCCCTGATCAAAAATCCGAAATATCGCTCCGCGCCGGAGAGGCCGGGCCCGCCCTTGTCCTCTCAAGCACCAGGGACGGAAAGCGCGCCGAACTGGGCGCGACGGAACGCCTCTGGGGCCTGCACATGACGGACGCCAAAGGAAACACCCGGGCGAAGGTCTCGGCTTCCGAGTCGGGTGGCCGCTTCATTCAGCAAAACACCATTATCCGGTAGGCAGTTCCGAAATCTTCCCGGGGGGGGACCCTCCAACCCGGGGCAACTCCACCACCACACGGCGATTCCGGAATAAAATGGAAGCCCCCCCGGCACTTTTCGGAAATATGTGTATAATTTCCCTCGAATCAGCCCGGTGCGTTCCCCGCTGAAATACAGAGTTGCCGGGAACATCTCTGCCGATTATCACGAGACGGTTCCGTCACGCGCCCGAAGGAACCGGAAGGAGTTTCAATTGAAGCGCATTGCCCTTTTCGCCGTTATTTTTGTCTTTGCCGGATGCGCAAGAAACATCACGTGGGTCAAGCCCAATGTCACCGATCAGGACCTTCGCGTAGCTATGGAGAACTGCGAACGGCAAGCCAATGTCCCGGCGGGGCTGCTCGTGCGCGCGACCCTTCGGAACGCGAAATTCGACCAGTGCATGAAGGAAAATGGGTTTCACCAGGTTACGGGGAGCTCTCCCGCCACCATGCGCCAGGGGGCGAAGAAAAAAGTGGAAAAGCTCGAGGGCAAGGTGACGAGCGTTATCGATCGCTTCTGGCAAACCGGCAGCAAGGGCTTTGTGCTGGTCACGGTGACCAACCAGACAAAAGAGGTGCTGGATCGGGTGAGAGTCCGATGCGTCGCCGTTTCAAACGACGGGCGCCGCCTCAATGTAGGAGAAGAGGTGGTGGCTCATCCTTCCCATGACTTCAAAAAGCCGATGAATCCGGGCAAGGCCGAAACCGTCCGTGTGTCCATCGATCTGCCCGGCGAGAAGATGGGCTCAACGGAATGCCAGGCGGACTGGTAGGTCTTCCTGCGGGATTTCGGACGGCGGAAAAATCCGTCTCATTTACCTGAACCGATCAAACGCCCCATTTCAAATTTAAAATCATCCATATCCAGGGGCTTGCTGAGGAAGCCGTCTGCCCCCATCGCAAAAGCGTTTTCTCTGTCCCGCGAGGTGGCGTGAGCGGTCACCACCAGAATCGGGATATCCCTCGTCCCGGGGTTCGATTTCAGGTTATCGACCGCCATCAGCCCGTCCAGGGTGGGCATCCGGATATCCATCAGAATGATGTCCGGTCTCTCGGCATGCACCCACTCACCGACTTCCAGGCCGTTATACACGGAAATCACCCGAGCGGCGCTTTCGAGCAGCTTCCTGATGAAAAGGTGGTGCTCTTCATCGTCGTCCGCGACCAGAATCACCCGGCCGGCCCAGGGATCGGGGGTTTCCAGGGACAGGCCGCTTTCGCCGGACTCCAGATGATGCCCGTTCCCGCTGGGCTCGTGAATATTTTCCCGTTCCTCATCGTCTTCAGGCACGTAAAGCGGCAGGGAGAAGGTGAAAGTGCTTCCGATTCCCTTTTCTCCCGTCACCCAGATGCGCCCGCCCTGAACCTGAACCAGCTCACGGACGAGGTTCAGACCGATTCCCAGGCCGCCGGGCCTGCGTTTCTTGCCCTGATTCAGCCGGAAAAAGCGCTCGAATATCTTCCCTTTCTCTTCTTCGGTGAGCCCGACACCCTCGTCCTGAACGCTTATCCAGACTTCCTGCTCCTGCACCGAGGTCTGGAGCCGTATCTTCCCGCCATCGGGCGAGTAATGAATGGCGTTATCGAGAAGGTTGATCAGAATCTGGTTGACGCGGGTCTCATCGCAAAAAGAGCGCGGGTCGGCCGGATCGAGTATGCATTCGATAATGAACCCCGAGCGAAGCTGCGCCCTCTGGGACTCGGCCAGCGCGGTGACGATTTTGTTGATCGAAAAAACGTCCTGATTCAGATTCACCTCGCCGCGCTCGATCCGATCCAGATCGATCATGTCTTCAATCAGCGAGGCAAGATGCCTGGCCGATTTCTGTATCTTGGGAACAATCTCCACCACCGGTTTTTCTTTCGACTCCATCATCAGAATGTCGCTGAAGCCTGTGATCAGGTTCAGGGGCGATCGAAGCTCATGGCTCATATTGGAGAGGAACTCCCTTTTCGCCTGATTCGCGGCCTCGGCGTCTTCCACGGCCTTTCGGAGAGCTTCTTCGGTCTGCTTTCGATCCGATACGTCGTGGACCAGGGCAAGGAAGTGCGGGCGGTCATTCAGCTCGAACGCCCCCAACCGCACGTCGGCGGGAAAAGCCGTACCGTCTTTCCGCCGGATGAGACTATCGATCGTCGCCGGTTGACCGGAACGGATATTTTCCCAACGCACCCGGGATTCGGAAGTCCCGTAATCCAGACCGATGTCATCGACGTTCCTGGAGAGGAGCTCGTCGCGCTCGTAGTTCAGGTTCCGGCAGGCTTGCTGATTGACCTCCACAATTTTTCCGCCGAGATCGTGAACAATCAGCGCATCCCCGGCATGCTGCACAAACAGGCGGAATCTTTTCTCGCCTTCCCGGAGCGCCGCTTCCGCCTGCTCCCGCCACTTCAGACTGTGATGGATTCCGGATATCGCGATGACCTGCCCGTCTTCCTGTTTCACCGGGGAAAGCGTGATGCTCACGGGAACCACCGAACCGTCTCGATGCGTACGGGCTGCTTCCTTTCCCCCGTGCGGTAGGCGGCCGCAGCCT
>CAMYJL010000384.1 GCA_947258645.1 uncultured Nitrospinota bacterium | reverse complement strand
AACAGGGAGCAGGTGACTGATGCGACGGGAAATCGAGATTTTGTGTCTGGTCTTTCTCGGGTACGTATGCCTGATGCTGGGCCTCCGCATGGGGGATATCGGCTTTCAGGTGTTCTTCTACATCCTGGCCGGAATGTTCGCCCTTGCGATCTTCCGTCCGAAAGAGTCGCCCTGAACAGGACGGCTTCCCTCCTGGCGGTGTAGCTCAGCTGGTTAGAGCATACGGCTCATATCCGTAGTGTCGGGGGTTCGAGTCCCTCCACCGCCACCATTCTCCGCATTCGGCCGGAGGAGGGGATATGTCTACCGATCGCCCCGATGAACCACATGCCGCACGTACCCGCGAGTTCGAGGCCACGGTTCGCCGGGGCTGCGCGCGGTGCGGCATCGAGGGGTGGCGCGGGCCGCTTCTCGCCGGGTTTTCGGGCGGGGGCGACTCGGCGGCGCTCCTGCTCGCCCTCTCATCGATCACCTCGGGCCGTGGGCGGTGGCCTTCGCCCCTGATCGCGGTTCATGCGAACCATGGTCTCCGTCCCGAAACGGCGGAGCGCGACTCCCGCCACGCCGAATCGTTCTGCGAGGCCCGAGGCATCCCCTTTCGCCGAATCGACGTGAATCCCGAAAATTTTCCCGGGCGGGGCCTTGAGGCCGCGGCACGCGAGGCGAGGCGATCCGCCTTTCTCGAAGCGGCCCGAACCACCGGCGCAAGGGCCGTGGCGCTGGCCCACACGATAGACGATCAGGCCGAGACGGTCCTCATGCACCTTCTCGAGGGCGCGGGCGTCCGGGGGCTGACCGGGATGCGCCCCCGGGCGCGCCTGCAGGGAGTATCCTCTCGGAATGACGATCCTCCCGTTTATATTCTCCGGCCGATGCTCGGCGTCTCCCGCGCCGAGAGCCGCTCATACCTCGAAGCGCTCGGGGCGGAGTGGGTGGAGGATGAAACAAATGCCGACGAGCGGCACCTGAGAAACCGGCTTCGTCTCCGCCTCCTCCCCCTCATCGAGGAAATCCTGGGGGAGAGCGTCTCCGGAAGGGTCGCCGCCAGCGCCGATCACCTTTCGGCGGCGCTCGATGTTCTCGACGGTGAGATCGGTAAGGCCCGGGAGAAGTTTTTTTCGAAAGAAGAGGGGGGTGTCCGAGTCGCTCCTCTCTCCGGGGTGTCCCGCCTTCCTCAGGCCATTCGGGCCGGCCTGTGGGAGGCGGCGTTGAACGAGGCCTATCAAAAAACGGATGAAGGCCGGAAAAGGGTTCCCTTGGGGCGCCTGGTGGAGATGATCGACCGCCTCGCGCTCGAAGGAGGGCCTTCCTCGTCACTGAACCTCCCGGGCGGGGTCGAGGCCCTGCGCGCCTACGATGAGATCTGTTTCGGGCCGAAAAAAGAACCGCGCAGGAAGCCCGAGAATGCGATTCTGCTCTCCCTTCCGGGTCGCACCGTTCATCCCGGGCTGAACGTATCGATCGAAGCAATTCCGGCCGATCAGTTTCGGGGAGAGGGAGATGGAAAAACGATTGTTTTAGTGAATGCCGCGAACCTTCGGGGCAGGGCCGTGCTCAGAGCCAGGCGGGAAGGAGACCGGTTTCATCCGTCGGGTGCACCGGGAGAAAAGAAACTGAAGGATTTTTTTATCGATCGGAAGGTGCCCCTTCCAAATCGGGACTTTACGCCTTTAATCGCCATCGGGAAGGAAATCGTCTGGGTCGCGGGGCAGGCTGTCTCGGAGAAATACACATGCGAGACAGAATCCCGGGAGGGATATTTCCTCAAGGCGGCAAATTGGCCGGAAACCACTGAAATCTCATCGGAAATATCAGTTTTGGGGAGGGGAAACCTCCTTTCGCCGATGGACGAAGGGCGTTTTTCCTGATAGTTTGAGTCGGGTGAGGGCCGTCTGTCCGATTATTCGAGGATAAAGAGAGGTAATCTTGAATCAATTTTATAAAAACCTGGCTTTATGGCTGATTATCGGTCTTATCATGGTGGGTCTTTTTCAGGCCTTTAATGGCGCCCGCTCGCTCGACCCTCCGGTCGTTTACAGTGATTTCATGCAGTCTGTGAACGGGGGGCAGGTGAGCGAGGTCCTCATTCAGGGAAACAATATCCGCGGCCGCTATCTGAACGGAAAAATATTCAAGACATACGCGCCGGAAGATGCCAACCTCATTTCAACGCTCCGCGAAAAAGGGGTCCGCATCAGCGCTGAGCCCGCCGAGCAGAATTCGTGGTACATGAACCTCCTGCTGAGCTGGTTCCCCATGCTTATCCTTGTCGGCGTATGGATTTTCTTCATGCGGCAGATGCATGTCGGCGGCTCGAAGGCCCTCTCTTTCGGCAAAAGCAAAGCCCGGCTCGTCCCCGAGACCTCGAAGAAGAAAGTGACGTTCCGGGATGTTGCGGGAATCGACGAAGCCAAAGAAGAGCTGGAAGAGGTGGTCGAATTCCTCCGCGACCCGCCGAAGTTCACCCGTCTCGGCGCCCGGATTCCCAAGGGCGTTTTGCTGGTGGGCCCGCCGGGGACGGGAAAAACGCTGCTCGCCCGGGCGATCGCCGGCGAGGCCGACGTCCCGTTCTTCCAGATCAGCGGTTCGGGTTTTGTTGAAATGTTCGTGGGCGTGGGTGCCTCTCGCGTCCGCGACCTGTTCGAGCAGGGGAAAACGAACGCTCCCTGTATCATCTTCATCGACGAGATCGACGCGGTCGGTCGGCATCGCGGCGCCGGACTGGGCGGCGGGCACGATGAGCGCGAACAGACCCTCAATCAGCTTCTCGTCGAGATGGACGGCTTTGAGTCGAACGACGGCGTCATCCTCATCGCCGCGACCAACCGGCCCGATGTGCTTGACCCGGCCCTGCTCCGTCCCGGCCGTTTTGATCGGCAGGTTGTCGTGTCCCTTCCGGACATCAAGGGGCGCCTCAAAATTCTTCAGGTGCACTCCCAGAGCGTTCCGCTTGACGACTCGATTGATCTCGAACTCATAGCGCGCGGCACACCCCGGATGAGTGGAGCGGATCTCGCCAACCTCCTGAACGAATCGGCGTTGCTCGCGGCCCGTTACGGGCGGAACGCCGTCGCCATGGCCGACCTCATGGAGGCCAAGGACAAGGTCTTGATGGGCAAGGAACGGCGAAGCCTCGTTCTAAGCGAAAAAGAGCGCGAAAACACTGCCTACCATGAAGCCGGCCACGCACTGGTTGCTTTACTCACGCCTGGTGCCGACCCGGTCGAGAAAGTAACCATCATCCCCAGAGGATTTTCG
>CAMYJL010000383.1 GCA_947258645.1 uncultured Nitrospinota bacterium | reverse complement strand
GGGTGCGCGTCCGCGCGGAGGAGGCTGGCTGGGCCGTCGGGCTCAAGATGGCCGAGAAATTCACCATCAAGCGGATGCGCTAGACCGCCCTCCGGGAGAAATGGGCCTCAATGCCCTTCAGGGACTGGACCCCAGAAGAAAAAGCCGGGGCCCACATCATGGCCGGCTTTCCGGGAACCGTTGCGCCGCCGTCGCTGCTCAAGCGGATCCAGGAAGGCCGCGTGGGCGGGATCATCCTCTTCACGCGGAACATCGAGAGCGCCGAGCAAACGCTTGAACTCACCCACTCGCTTCAGCTCGCGGCATCATCGTCCCGCCACCCGGCGCCCCTGCTGATCGGCATCGATCAGGAAGGCGGCCGCGTCAGCCGCATCTCGGATGACTTCACGCGCTTTCCGGCGGCCGGGCTGTTCGGCCGTATCGGGGATACCTCCCTCGCGCGCGAGGCCGCGCGGGCAACCGGGGCGGAGCTTCGCGCCGCCGGGGTCAACATGGATTTCGCCCCCGTCGTCGACCTCCTCACCAACCCGGAATGCACCGTCATCGGGGACCGCGCCTACGGCAACGAGACGTCACTTGTCGCCCCCATGGGCGCGGCTGTGATCGGCGGGCTTCAATCGGAAGGCGTGGCCGCATCGGCGAAACATTTTCCCGGCATCGGCGAAATGGCACCCGATCCGCACGAGACGCTTCCTTTCTGCGATCTTTCCCTGGAAACGCTGCGAGAGAGGGAGCTCGTTCCGTTTCGGGCGGCGTTCGACCCAAATCTGCCCGGCGGCGGGGTGGCCAGCATACTCGTGGCGCACGCCGTCTACACACAGATCGACCCCGACCGGCCCGCCAGTGTCTCCCCGCGAATCGTTGGCGGCCTGCTCCGCGAGGAACTCGGGTACGCCGGGCTCGTCGTCACGGACGATCTCGAGATGGGCGCGGTGGAAGACTCGGCGGAGGCCTCTCTGGCCAGCCTGCTGGCGGGATCGGATATCGCGCTGATCTGCCATTCGGAGGAAAAACAGGAGCGCGCGCTCGGGCTCATCGCGGCGGCGATCCGCTCCGGGCAGATCGAACCCGGTGCGGAAGATAAATCCCTCGCACGGATCAGCGAGGCGAAAGGCCGCTACGGGGAGCCTTTTGAGCGCTACCGGGAAAAGGATCGGCTGGGCCGGCTTCTCATGGAGATGAAGTCCCTTGTGGGATGCAAAGCGCACCGCGCCCTGGCGGAAGAAATCAAACGCCGGGGCGATGTTTCCTAAAAACGGTCAATTTCTAATCGCCCTTTTACCGAATCTGAATATAATACAACCTTTTATTCGACCAAAAATATTGGCTCGTGAGATATAATGAAACCCACGGTTCCCGAATCGCGCATGAGGGAAACGAAAAGCGCCGATCGGGAGCGGGGCTTTATTTTTTCTTCTCAGCAGCGGAGCAGGTTTTTGAATATTCTGGTAGTCGATGATGACGAAACGATGCGCGCGCTCCTGGACGCCGCCCTGTGCCGGGAGGGGTTTCAGGTCCAGCAGGCCAGCAGCGGAAAAAAAGCCTACGAAGAGATCAGCAAGTTCAAGTTCGACATGGTGGTGATGGACTACGACATGCCGGACATGACCGGTCTCGACACGATGCTGAGATTAAAAGCCGAGAACATCACACTTCCTCCCACTCTCATCCTCAGCGCGAAGGGCTCGCCGGACCTTGTCAAACAATTCATCGACGCAGGCGCGAAAGATTTCATGGTGAAGCCCTTTACCGTCCCCATACTCCTGGACCGCATCAACCGAATGGCAGGCACGGCGAAAAAGGCGTAGCCTCCAGACCCATCGCTATACGTTAAACCGCACGTGCATGATCTCACCGTCCTTCACCTCGTACTCTTTTCCCTCAACGCGCAGAATGCCCCGATCGCGGGCCGCGGCCATTGAGCCGGCCGCCATGAAATCTTCATAGGAAACCACTTCGGCGCGAATGAATCCGCGCTCAAGATCCGAATGGATCGTCCCGGCGGCGTGGAGGGCGGACGTGCCCTTCCGGATGGGCCATGCGCGAACCTCATCCTCGCCGACGGTGAGAAAAGACTGCAGCCCAAGCAGATCGAACGAGGCCAGGATAACGCGATCCCGCGCGGGTTGAGCCAGCCCGTAGTCGGAGAGGAAAACATCGCGCTCTTCTTCCGGCAACTGGCTGAGCTCCGCCTCCAGCTGAGCACACAGCACGACCGGCTCGGTGCCCACTTCTTCTTTCACGAAAGCGAACGCCTCGGGCGGTTCGTTTATCCGATCCTCACCCACGTTGATGACGACAAGGATCGGCTTGGCCGAGAGAAACCCGAATCCGCGAAGGCGGGCTATTTCCTTTTCCCCGAGCTCTTGATCACTCAACGGCTTGCCTTCTTCCAATGCCCCCTGAAGCCGCCCCAGCAGCTCGAACTCGGCCATCTCGTCCGGGTCTTTTTTCTTGGCCACCAGCTTTTCGAGACGCTCGCGCCGGCGCTCGACGACGGAGAGATCGCGCAGGATCAGATCCAGCTTCATGTCGCCCAGATCGCGCGCCGGGTCCACGCTCCCGCGGGGATGGGGAACGCCCGGATCGTCGAACGCCCGAAGCACAAGGACCAGCGCGTCCGCCCCCTCGAGCGCCTGGGGGATACTCTCGCCCTCCGCGCGCTGGCTCGCCCCTTCGCGACTTTCGCCCAGACCGGGCACGTCCGCGAAATCGACCGTCGCATAGGTTGTCTTTTTGGGATGAAAAATTTCGGTCAACGCATCCACGCGCTCGTCGGCCACCTGCGCCACGCCGATGTGAATCTGGGAAGCCCCATAGCCGCCTGTGCCCGCCTCGCCGCCGGTCAGCGCGTTGAACAGCGTCGTCTTCCCGCAGGCGGCGACGCCGATGACCCCGATTTTCAAAGAAAAATCTCCCTTCCGTGAGAACAGCCCGGAAAATCAACCCGCCACCGCCCCCGGATGGGGCCGTGTATCAGGCGGGCGGGAGTTTACAGAAAGCCCCGCGGTCAGGTCAAAACAGGCCAGCCAAATGAGATTTCGTTCGAATCCGACTGAAGGAGCGAAGGATTAGCGGTTCACATAAATTGGGCTCGACCAGGCCTGGCCGCCGTTGAGCTGGAGCACGCGCACCCAGTAGGGGCTGCACCCGGCGGGCGCTTCCTCATCCGTGAAGGCGAACTGCGCCCCCCAGTCGCCCGAAGTGGTGGCGTGCTCATTCACCTGGACCCGGATGTTCACCCCGCCGCCCTCGTACACCCGGGGCTCATAT
>CAMYJL010000382.1 GCA_947258645.1 uncultured Nitrospinota bacterium | reverse complement strand
TCGGCCTGGCCGCAGTACCCCTACAACGAGACGCCGCGGACGCCGGAGCAGTCCGGGGTGCAGTATTCCATTTTTCCCGAGTACGCGAAGCGCCTGAAGATGCGGGACGGAATCGAGCTGGCCTACGATGTGTTCCGGCCCGCCGCGCCGGGCGAGAAGTTCCCGGCGCTGCTCGCGTGGTCGCCCTACACGCGCCAGCTTCAGCACACGGTCTCGCCGCTGGGGCAGAACGAGGCGGGGCTGACGGAGTTCTGGGTGCCGCGGGGGTATGTGCATGTGATCGCGGACGTGCGGGGCTCGAACGACTCGGACGGGGCGTGGGATCATTGGGGCCCCGAGGAGCAGGTCGATCTCAAGGAGATGATCGAGTTCATCGCGGGGCAGCCCTGGTGCAATGGCCGGGTGGGGATGGTGGGCTGCTCCTACTTCGGGATGAGCCAGCTCCTGGCGGCGGAGCAGCAGCCGGAGGGCCTGGCGGCGATCTTCCCCTACGACGCGATGACGGATCTCTACCGGGACGCCTACTATCACGGGGGGATCTATTCGGGCTGGGGGCGCTTCTGGTTCACGAGCCTGATGTTCCTGAACCACACGAGCGGGCGGGTGAAGGATCTCTCCGGCTTCAACTATCACTTCCACCGGATACTGAGCGGGCGGGACTATCTGGACGGACAGTATTTTCAGGAGCGATCTTCGTGGCCGAACCTGCACAAGGTGGAGGTGCCGACCTATCTCGGCTGCGACTGGAAGTTCTTCGGGCTGCATTTAAGAGGCGCGTTCAGCGGCTGGGAGGGGATTCCGGCCTCGACGACGAAGCGGATGTTCATCGGCCCCCAGCCCACGCCGAGGCGGCCTTTCGGGGTGTATCACTTCGAGGCGCTGCGCTGGTACGACCAGCACCTGAAGGGGATGGAGTCGGGCGTCTGGGAGGGCGCGCCGATCAACATCTGGATCCAGGGGGAGAACACCTGGCGCTCGGAGAACGAGTGGCCCATCGCGCGGACGGACTGGAAGGAGCTTTCCCTCTCGGGCGAGAACCTGACCGAAAACGCGGGTTCATCCGGCGAGCGGGCCTACACGATGACGCCGGGCACCCGGGAGGCCCGGGCGGGCGAGCCCAAGCTCGTCTGGCGGACGGAGGCGTTCGGCGGGCCCACGGAGATCACGGGCCCCATGGCGCTCTACCTCCGGGCGTCCTCGGACCGGGACGACACCGACTGGTTCGTCTTCATCAAGGACGAGGCGCCGGACGGGACGGAGACGCTGCTCACGCGGGGCCACCTGAAGGCCAGCCACCGCGCGCTCGACGCGGAGAAGAGCAAGCGCTGGCAGCCCTGGCACCCCCACGATCGGATCGATCCGCTCCCGCACGGCGAGGCGGTCGAGTACGCGATCGAGATCATCCCGACCTGCAACCTGTTTCTCGAAGGCCACCGGCTGCGGCTCGAGCTCTCCTCGTGCGATCCCGCCACCGACCTCATCTACACCCACGAGCCGATCCCGCGCGTTGTGACGAACACGGTCTACACGGGCGAGGGCGGCTCTTATCTCCTCGCGCCGTTCATTCCGAGGTAGCCGTTTTTATTCCGGGGCGGAAAACATCCCCTCACCCCCGGGCGGCCGCATGGGGCTGCTCAATGACAGGACATCCACGCGAGGGCGACCACGCGGGGTCGCCCCTACATTTTTATTTGAACAGATCCCCCTGCTCCTCCCGTGCCTCCGTTTCTTCCTCCATGCACGCCGGGTCGTCGTTCCGCGGGCTGTTGACGCGGCGGCTGACGGGGCGGGCGGTCATCTTGTCGGCGGAATAGGGCCGGAGGAGGTCGGCCACCGTGGCGGGCTTTTCGTTGGCGGGGTCCATCCAGCGATCGAAGTCCTTAGGATGAAGGATGACGGGCATGCGGTGATGGATGGTCTTTAAAAGGTCGTTGGCGTCGGTCGTGAGAATCGCGCAGGAGTCGATCTCGCTCCCGTCCTCCCCGCACCACCCCTCCCACACCCCGGCGAAGGCGAAGGGTTCCTTGTCTTTCATCTCGATGTAGAAGGGCTGGCGGGCGCTTCCGGCCTTGGCCCACTCGTAGAAGCCGCTGGCGGGGATGAGGCAGCGCCGCCGCTTCATCGCGGCGCGAAACGAGGGCTTCTCGGCGGCCGTCTCGGCGCGGGCGTTGATCATGCGCGCGCCGATTGTTGGATCCTTCGACCAGGAGGGGATCAGGCCCCACTGAAACAGGGCGGGCGCGCGGGTTCCTGTTTTGGTGGGGCGGACGGCGAGGATGGGTCCGCCCGGGGCGATGTTGTAGCGCGGGGGGAGCTCGCCGAGGGGCTCGATCTGAAAGAGCGCCTCGAGGAGGCCGCCCGGGGCGAACAGGGAGTAGCGGCCGCACATGGCGTTATTTCCACTCGACGCCGTTCACGATGTTCCGGGGCGTTTTGCCATCAACGGCGCGGCGGACGTTTTCGAGCCAGCCCTCGAGCTCGCGGGTGAGCGATTCATCGTCCCCGCCCGCGACGTGGGGGGTGGGGACGACGTTCGGGAAACGAAGCAGGGGATGGTCCGTCCCGGCGGGCTCGTGGTCGAAAACGTCCAGCCCGGCACCGGCGATGTGGCCGTCCTCGAGGGCGCGGCAGAGGGCGTCCTGATTGATGAGGGGCCCCCGGCCGACGTTGATGACGCAGGACCCCTTGGGCATAGCGCGAAGCGCCGCCTCGCCGACGAGGCCGCGCGTGGTGTCGTTCAGCTTGATGGCCGGAAAGAGAACGTCCGAGGTTTCGAAGAGCTCGTCGCGCCCGACGGGCCGGGCGCCCGTCCGCTCGTCGATCCACGCGGGAAGGGGGCTCCGGTTGTGGTAGCGGACCTCCATGCCGAATGCCGAGGCGCGGACGGCGGTCGCCCGGCTGATCTCGCCCATGCCGAGGATGCCCAGCCGCATCCCCCGGAGGGGAAGGACGCCCTGGAGCTGGGTCCAGTTGTAGGCGCTGCCGTCGGGCCGGGTGGGCGAGAGGGGCTGGCCGGAGCCCTCGTGCGCGTTCCGGACGGCCTGGGGCATGCTGCGCACCATTATCAGCAGCAGGGCCATCGAATGATCGGCCACCGAGTCGGTGATGGGCCGGGGGAAGAAGGAGACGGCGACGCCCGCCCTTGCCGCCGCCTCGATGTCGATTTTATCCCCGAAGTGGGTGCCCACCTGGATGTGGCGGAGGCGCTTCGCCCGCTCGAACAGCCCGGCGGGGAGCGGCTTGTTGGGGGTCAGAAAAAAATCGGCCGTTTCAA
>CAMYJL010000381.1 GCA_947258645.1 uncultured Nitrospinota bacterium | reverse complement strand
TGCAAAACGTGAAAAAGCGTTCCCGCTCCCGCGTGCGAGATCACCACCTCGGCTTCTTCGATCAACTGGACAAATCGCTCCATCTGCAAAAAAGCCTCCTGCCGGCAATGCGCCGCCCGGAAATCCGCATTGTAGCCATGCTGGATGAACACATCCCCGCCCAATGCGCCCCGGCCCGCCATATCATCGACCGCCTCCAGCAAGCGGCGGAAGCCCTGTGTGGCGTTCCCGACCGTGACGAAGATCATCTCCCGCTCCCCTACATTTCCGACAGGCAAAACTCCCGTTAAATCAGCGGGCCGCCGCAGATCCCTTTCGGGAAAAACCGCCCGAGAGGCCGCCACTGATAAAAAAAACGGTCCGCCAGGTAATACATCACCCGCCCCGTCAGCGAGGGCCGGTTCACCCGCGTGAACGATTCGACGAACACCGTCGGTATCCGCAACACCTTCCCGACCAGCGCGAAAGGCACGGCGACGCCCGCCCCCGTCGTCAGGATCAGCGCGGGCCGCTCCCGCCGCAAAATCTGCCACGCCTCCCGCAGGTTTACGAAAAAGAGCCAGTCCCGCTCCCAGTGGCGCACGAAAAAAGTCTTCCCCTGCATGTCCTCGGGCAGGATCACCTCGTCGTTCAGCACGTAGAAGTGCGCGTGCTTCTCATACGCCGCCCGCAGCGCCCGCGCCTCCGTCAGATGCCCCCCGCAGGAGGAGACGATGCATATCTTCATCTTCGCCCCGTCATCACGATTGATTTCCACAGGCCCGGGAGCCGGCCGCCTCCGCAATCCGCCCCAGCGTCCGCTTCGAGAAGAACTTGATGTGCCCGCCTTCCCAGTCCACCGTGAAATGCCGATCCCATCCACCGATTAGCGAGATCGCCATGTTCTTCAGGTAGCCGTGGTACGGTGTCGAGACGATCAGATGCCCGCCCGGCCGGAGCGCATTATAACTCCGCTCGAAAAGGATTTTCGGGGAAAACAGGTGCTCCGCCACCTCGAGCGAGATCACGCAGTCGGCCGGCTCCCTTGTGATCTCCCCGAACACATCGTCATACACAGAACACACCTCGAAGCGGGCCTTCGGATGCGCCTCGCGCGCGATCGCGATGCCGTCCGGCGAGACATCCACCCCCACGACCTCGTGCCCCATTGCCGCCAGCCTCCCGGCCAGATATCCGTTGCCGCAGCCGACGTCGAGAATCCGCGCACCCCCTTCCGGAAACAGCACGCGAATCTTCCCCTCCACAATTGGCAGCAGATCGGCGTGCGCGCAGGTCGCCTCCGCGTCCTCCCATCCGTACCTGGCGTGCTCGTTCTTCATGGCCGCCACGCGCTTGCCTCCCGCCGCCCGGCGAGGATATCGCGGTAGACCTCGATCATGCGCGAGGCGATAACGGGCCAGTGGTAGTCCCGCCCGGCGAGCGCCCGGCCCCGCTCGCCCATCGAGCGGCGCAGGCTTTCGTCCCCCAGAATCTCCGCGAGCGCCTTTTCCAGCGGCCCCGCCTCGGGCGCGATCACCCGGCCCGCCCCGGCCGCCCCCGCCTCGGGAAAGTTGCAGCCCTCGGTGATGACGACGGGGCATCCGGCGGCCATCGCCTCCAGCACCGCCACGCTGAAACCCTCGGACCAACTCGGCAGGACGAACAGGTCCGCCGCCCCCAGCGCCGCGTATTTCTCCTCCCCCTGCAATTCCCCCGTGAAGGTGACGCGCTCGCCGACCCCTTCATCCCGGACCAGCGCCTCGATAACTCTCCGGTGGCCGACGAGGTCGGGCCCGGCAACGATTAGATGCGCATTCAAATCCTTTTTTTCCCGCGAGAGCGCCGCGAAGGTGGGGACGAGAATGTCCAGCCCCTTTTTGGGATCGATTCTCCCGAGGAACAAAATGATTTTTCTGCCCCGGACCTCCGGAAACCGTTCCTCGAACTTGCGCCGGGGCGGTAGGTCGGAAAATCCGCCGGTGTTGATCCCGTTCGGAAGAACAAAAGAAGGAACCCCAAGGCCAAGCGCTCGGAAATGATCCCGTTCGCTGTCAGCCAGGGCGTGAATGGCTGACGCGCCCGCCAGCGTCTTCCGCTCGACGGCCAGGTAGTAGGGCCGCTTTTTCCACGACTTGTAACCGAGCGCCCATGGCTCGAGCATGCCGTGCGGCGTCACGACGTAGGAAACCCCCGCCCGACGGGCCGCCCGGCCCGCGAGCGAGGCTGGGCAGTTGAAGACGGAATGAATGTGGAGGAGATCGTATTCCCCCGCGTAGCGCCTCAGCCACTTCGTCATCGGCCAGGAAAAAGACAGGGCGTGCGGCCGCTGCCGCCGGAAATAAAAAGCCGTGAACCCGTCCCCCTTCACCGGAACGCCCAGCGGCACGTTCAGAATATCCCGCCCGTTGGCGTTCGTCGCCGCCATGTGGAGATCGGCGCCCGCCCGCCCCACGGCGGATGCGAGCGCGGGGACGCAGAGGCTCGGACCGCCGTAGATCGGCCCCACCGACGGGATCACGTAGAGAACGCGCATCAGGGGCCCTTCCGCCCGAGCGTCGTCCGGACGCAGTCGGCCAGCGCCCGGCCCCAGGTCTCGGGGGTGAACCCTGCGACGATCTCCCGCGAGGCCGCCTCCATCGCGGCCAGCCGCTCCGGCGGGTTCCCCGACATCCGGGCCATGAGCCCGGCCAGCTCCCCCGCGTCCCCGGGGTCGTGGAGGTAGCCGTTCAGCCCGGGCCAGACCAGCTCG
Source organism: uncultured Nitrospinota bacterium (assembly GCA_947258645.1). GTDB lineage: Bacteria > UBA8248 > UBA8248 > UBA8248 > UBA8248 > CAMYJL01. Next base: position 546 of record CAMYJL010000381.1, on the reverse strand, counting down.
GCTGCCGCGCCGCACCGATCCGAGACCACGACCGGCAGCCCGGCCGCCATCGCCTCGTTGATCACAAGACCCCAGGGCTCGCTCCGGCTCGGGAGGACGAGGCAGGAGGCCAGCCCGTAGAAATCCGGAAGCTCCTCGATCTGCCGGAAGCCTGCGAAGCGGACCCCCGCGATCCCCTCTTCCGCCGCGATCTTCTTGAGCGACTCCTCCTCCGGCCCGCCGCCGGCGAGGACCAGCCCCCACGCGGCCTCCCCCTCCCCCGTCCGGTAGGCCCGGTAGGCGCGAAGCAGCGTCTCCAGATTCTTCTCCGGCGAAAAGCGGCCGACGTAGAGAAAATACCGATCCGGCAGCGCGTATTTTTCCCGGAGCACCCTTGCGTCTTCCCGCGCCCGCGCCGCCCCGGCCTCGAAGTGCGCGTTGTCCACCACGTCGCAACCCCGCCAGACGCGGCTCCCCGGAAAGCCCAGCCCCTCGAGATAAGCCGCGCTCCGCTCCCCCCCGGCAAAGGCCGCGTCGAAATGCCGCCGGATCCACCGGCCCTTCAGG
>CAMYJL010000380.1 GCA_947258645.1 uncultured Nitrospinota bacterium | reverse complement strand
AGCCGTCGAAGTTTCGCAGTTCAGGGGCTAGGTTTGCTTTGACCCCGCGGCTTCGATGATGTGGCGTGTTCCCGCGGGAATGCATCAGTCCGGATGGGAGAAAATTCTGCCGAAAATTCGACTTCGGATTTACGACTCTGGATTTACGGATAGATATGGAGGGAAGGCAGAACCCGGACCGGATGGAGGGGATAATCGCCCCGGAGGTACGCGGCGGCATGTTCCAGCAACTGCGATAACTCCAAAAGGTGTTGCCCGGCGTACTTCTTTTGTAAATGGTCAACTTTCTCCGCCAACTGTTCTCTTGCCGCCCGCTGCTCCGGCGGGTTGTCCACGACAGCCAGGGCGTTGAAAGAGCGGATGAGATCCTTGACCTCCGGATATTCATCCGAATACCGGGCCTGCAATTCGGCGGGCGATCTGAGAATGACGTGCATGGGGGTGCCCACGCTGGACGTTTGATCCAGCATGCACCGCTCTCGGGGTGCCCACGCTGGACGTTTGATCCAGCATGCACTGCTCTCTTCTTCGATCATAGGAATCACTCATTCATCCACCTCTCGAATTCTCGTGTCTGAATCCCCACGGCCCGGATGATCAAGGCATATCGCATGAGAAATACAGCTTTATTAATATACAACGGATGTGAGCCGGTGTCACGCCGGGCTGTATGTGAAGTGACTCGACTTTGCGCGTGATTCATGACAGGTAATGGAGCTGTCTGAAATCTGATGAATATGATTTTTCGCATGTAACAGGGAGGGCCGAATGAGCCGGATTGCGATAGTGGGACCGGGGGCGATAGGGAGCGTTTTCGGAGCCAGGCTGTGCGCCTTGGGGAGGCACGATGTCACCGTGTTCGTCCGGGCGCCTTTTGAGAAATTTTCCATCGAAAAGCCCGACGGAGAAGTCATCGAAGTACCCGCAAACTGTTTGACCGATCCCGTTGGCGCCGGGCCGTTCGAGTGGGTGATCCTCGCCGTGAAGGGCCATCAGGTCGAGCGTGTCGCGCCCTGGCTTCGGGCGCTCGCGGATGAGAACACGGTCATCGCCGTCCTCCAGAACGGTGTCGAGCACGTCGACCGCGTCACGCCCTACGCGAACGGGGCGCATGTCCTCCCGGTCGTCGTCTTTTGCCCGGCCGATCGGGTGGGGCCGGGCCATGTGGTCCAGAACGCCCACGCCACCCTCACCGTCCCGGACGATTCCCCGGGCCGCGCCTTTGCCGGGCTGTACGAGGGAAGCGATATCGAAGTGGAAACCACGCCCGACATCGTGACCCCCCTGTGGATGAAGCTCTGCGGAAACATCGGATCGGGACCCGCGACGGCCTTGATCGGCCGGGGAAGGGGCGTGATTCGCGATCCGGAAGTGGCCGGGTTTTGCCGGGAACTCGTTCGCGAGTGTGCCGCCGTGGGCCGGGCGGAAGGGGCCGACCTGCCGGAGAACATCGCCGAGAAAGTGGTCGAGCGCCACATGAGCGCGGGAATGGATGCGACCACCTCCATGCTGGTCGATCGCCTCGCGGGCCGGCCCATCGAGGCCGACGCCATGACGGGCGCGGTCGTCCGCCTGGGCGCGCGCCACGGAATCGACACGCCGCTCAACCGGATGTTTCACGCGATGCTGATGACGGTGAACGTGGACGGGGAAGGCTAACCCTCCGGGTTTACCGGCCGATGGTTTCGTTCGAATGAATCGGGAAATTACCGGGAGAGTGTCCCGGGGGATCTATCTCGCGGGCTCGAAGCGGATGATGGAGGAGCCGATGCCGACAATGCCCTTGTAGCCGGGGACGGAGGCGACGGGGAACGTGCCCAGCGCTCCGAGCAGCATGTAGAGCCCGTGAAGGCCGCCCGCTTCCAGCTGGGCCAGCGTAACCTCCTCGTTGGACAGGCTGGCGAGGGCGTCTGGTTCTCCTTTCAAGAGCCGATCCATGAAGTGCTTGTCCCACTTTTCTTCCTCCGGCTGCCCGGTGTCGGGGCTATCGAAGTCGAAACGGTCGGCGTGGGTGCCGCTTGCGATGAAAATCGCGCGGCGGCCCGCGCTGGAGATCGCCCTCCCGATGATCTCGCCCCACTCGCGGCTCTGCGCTCTGGGCCCCTCATTGATCGAGAGAGGGAGGAGCGGAATCCGCCCCTCCGGGTTGAGATACATGATGGGCAGCATCGTGCTGCGATCGAGCGCCTCCGGCCGGGTTTCGAGCTGGACGGGCAGTCCCGCCGCCTCGCCCGCCTCAAGGAGATGCGCCGCCATCTCCGGATCGCCGGGAATATCGTAGGGCACCGGAGAATCATCACGCCGGTGTGAGGGCGGCTGATCCGCGCCGGCGTGGGGCAGAAGTCCGGTCATTGTTCCCTCGTAGCGGGGAGCGCCTCCGATCCGGTAACGGGAGGGGGACTTCCATTGAGGAGAGGCGAACACGAGGAGGTCTGGCGAAATGCGCGCCACCTCATCCGCCGCCTGCCGGAGGGCAACGGATGTCCGGCGGTTCCGGGTTGTATCACGCTCTTCCGTCCCCATGGCCCACGCCTGCGGCACCATGAAGGCCAACTCCACTCCGGCCATGATAATGCCCTTTCGATGAATAAGAACGAACAGGACATGGATGAGACATTCGATCACGCCCTGTTTGTATAAAAAAATATATTCCTGAAAATAATATTAGCGAATAGAGTATTATCTGAACTTCCGAACCACATCAAACCATAACGTGGTTTGATGTGGTGATTTGAGCCAGTTTTGCCCGCAATTTCTTGCCGGATGGATGCGGAACGGATGAGTTGTTAAACGGAGGTTTGTTGCAGGGATGTGACAATGTCCGCTTATGCGCTGATCGACGCTTTTTTGCGGATAATACACATGAGTTGTTAAATTTTTGTTAGGTATTTTCCCGATATGTAAAATCTTGTAAGTAATTGCTTAAATTGGCTAAATTCGACTAAAAAACCACAACTGGACCTCTTGTCCGGAGAGGCAGGCGAGGAAATTTGTAACTTGGCCACTCATCTGAATGGGGCAATCGGGACGGCTCGTTTCGATGCTTTCACGCCAGCCTGTCCTCTTTTTTTATCTGTCAATTGAAGAAGGCTTCCTGGTCCAAGAAATTCCATTTTCATTTCCTGCCAGACATAGTAGATTTTTTCCGCTTCAGTATTAATATCCAAAACGGAGATGCTTATCCCTTGTGACATTATTTGGTGTTTTCCGGGGTCAACGGTTAAGGCAAAATACGTTTGAGGTGCAGTTTGACCGATGATCTTCCCATCAAAAAAAACTGTCATAAAGACGGCAGTCCCAATAATTTCATCTCGAAATATATAGATGACGCTCTTCCCAGGAACGGGAGAGAATTTCTTTGCTTCTGAATCCAATCGGGGTGCGGTGAGCGGTACCGTCGCGCAACCTGCGAGGAAGAACAGATAAAGCACGAGAAGAACATTCAAAGGTTTTTTCATTTCGATGTCCCTCCTCTCGCTTTTGTCTTCAGGCGCAACCGACCGTCGAATTCAACAAAATAATTGGAATACCGGGTTTAGTTCTTGCTCAGAACGAACACGCTCGAGACCGAGCCCGGCCCGCCGAGGGTGTGGCCGAGGGCCCGCTTCGCGCCCTTGACCTGCCGCTCGCCGCAACGCCCGAGAAGCTGCTCGGAAAGATTCGCGATGACGCGCGCGCCGGTCGCCCCGATGGGATGGCCGCAGCTTTTGAGCCCGCCCGAGGTGTGCGATGACGCGCGCGCCGGTCGCCCCGATGGGATGGCCGCAGCTTTTGAGCCCGCCCGAGGTGTTGACGGGAAGCTCACCGCCCAGCTTGCTCGCGCCGCTCTTGACGAAGTCGGGCCCTTCGCCCTTTCCGGCGAAGCCGAGGTCTTCGTAGTTCAGGATCTCGGTGATGGTGAAACAGTCGTGGACCTCGGCGACGTCGATCTCCTCGCGGGGGTTGGTGACGCCCGCCTGCTCGTAGGCTTGGCGCGAAGCCTCCCGCGATGCCTCGAAGCCCAGAAAGTCGAAGCGCGGGTTGAACTGCGTGTTGATGTAGCCGTTCGCGCAGGAAGCGCCCATGCCGTCGATGAGAACGTAGTCTTTCTTTCCGAAGCGCTTCTCGGCGATATCCGCCCGGCAGAGGATGACCGCCGCCGCGCCGTCCGTCGTCGGGCAGCAGTCGTAGAGGCCGAGCGGTTCCGTGACCGGCGGGGCCTTCAGGACCTGCTCTTTTGTGATCTCTTTCCGGAAGTGCGCCTTGGGGTTCAGGCTGCCGTGATAGTGGTTCTTGACGGCGACCTCGGCGAGGTCTTCCTTTCCGGCGCCGTACTCTTCGAAATAGCGCGTCGCGAGGATGGCGAAGCTGCCCGGCGCGGTGCGGCCCTTGCCGAAGAGGGGGTGGAGCTTTTCGATGTGCTGGGCGACGAGGCTTCCGCGGGGGGGGACCTCGCGCATCTTCTCCGCCCCCACGGCGAGGACGCAGTCGTACATCCCGCTCGCCACCGCCAACGCGGCGTTGCGCACGGCGTCCATCCCGGTCGTGCAGTAGTTCGAGACGCGCGAGATGGGCTTGGGATACAGATTCAGGGCCTCGCCAAGCGCGGGGCCGCCCGTGCCGTCGTATCCCCATCCGAGCGGGAGGTAACAGCCGAGCCAGGCGGCCTCGATGTCGTTCCCCGTGACCCCCGCGTCGTCGTACGCCTCGAAGGTGGCCTCGACCACGAGATCGTTGTAGGTCTGCTCGAAAAGCTCCCCGAACTTCGTGGTGCCGACGCCGATGATGGCGACTTTCCCCGCGATGCCCTGGCTCATCCGTGTCTCCTTACTGTATTCAGGCTCACGGTATTCAGGTCCGAAATCCGCCGCCCCCCGGTTCAGGAGACGGGGCGGAACTTCCAGTAGTAATTATAATACCCATCGCCCTTATGCAGAAGGCGGAAGGTCATCTCCACCTCCATACCGATTTTCACCTCTTCCTTGGCGGAATCCGTCATCTGGCCGTAGAGCCGCCCGCCGCCATCCATGTCCACCGAGGCCATCGTGACGTAGCCCTCGGGCGAGGGGGGCAGGTGATCGTGCACGAAGGTGTAGATCTTCCCCGTGCGGCCGATCTTCACCTCGTCCCACTCGCCGCGCGTGTTGCAGTTCGTGCAGACCTGCTGGCGGGGAAACTGGATATCCCCGCAGCTCCGGCACTTGCCCGCCAGGAGTCGCAGGCGCCGGCCA
>CAMYJL010000379.1 GCA_947258645.1 uncultured Nitrospinota bacterium | reverse complement strand
GGCCGAACCGCTGGCAACTAAGGGTAGGGGTTGCGCTCGTTGCGGGACTTAACCCAACATCTCACGACACGAGCTGACGACAGCCATGCAGCACCTTCATATGGGCTCCGAAGAGAGACTATGTTTCCATAGCTGTCCCATACAATTTAAACCCAGGTAAGGTTCTTCGCGTTGCATCGAATTAAACCACATGCTCCACCGCTTGTGCGGGTCCCCGTCAATTCCTTTGAGTTTTAGCCTTGCGGCCGTACTCCCCAGGCGGGGCACTTAATGCGTTAGCTTCGGCACAGAAGGGGTCAACCCTCCCACACCTAGTGCCCATCGTTTAGGGCTAGGACTACCGGGGTATCTAATCCCGTTCGCTCCCCTAGCTTTCGCGCCTCAGCGTCAGTTGTGACCCAGAAAGCCGCCTTCGCCACAGGTGTTCTTCCCGATATCTACGCATTTCACCGCTACACCGGGAATTCCGCTTTCCTCTGTCATACTCAAGAACAGTAGTATCGAATGCCCTTCCTGGGTTGAGCCCAGGGCTTTCACACCCGACTTGCTGTCCCGCCTACACGCCCTTTACGCCCAGTGATTCCGAGCAACGCTTGCTCCCTCCGTCTTACCGCGGCTGCTGGCACGGAGTTAGCCGGAGCTTTCTTTGGAAGTACCGTCAAACGTGATGGGTATTCACCATCACGCAGTTCGTCCTTCCTAACAGGAGTTTACGACCCTAGGGCCTTCATCCTCCACGCGGCGTCGCTGCGTCAGGGTTTCCCCCATTGCGCAAAATTCCCCACTGCTGCCTCCCGTAGGAGTCTGGGCCGTGTCTCAGTCCCAGTGTGGCCGTTCACCCTCTCAGGCCGGCTATTCATCGTCGCCTTGGTAGGCCGTTACCCCACCAACAAGCTAATGAACCGCGAGCCCATCAACAGGCGGTAGCTTCCATGGAGAGGCCACCTTTTACCGCTGAACCATTAGGTTCCGTGGTCACATCCGGTATTAGCCCCCCTTTCGGGAGGTTATTCCAAACCTGAAGATAGGTTGCTCACGTGTTACTCACCCGTTCGCCACTCTACTTGCCCGAAGGCTTTCTCGTACGACTTGCATGTGTTAGGCACGCCGCCAGCGTTCGCTCTGAGCCAGGATCAAACTCTCCAATTGATATTCATTTGAAAAGAGACGCGCCAAAGCGCAGAACCGCTTGGTTACCCAACCGGCACCCTCATCTCTCTTCGTTTCAATCGAGGATATAAAACTGGACCCGTTCGAAACGTTTCGCACCCTATTCAATTTTCAAAGATCAAGGGCCCCTGAATCAGGGGCTAAGGATCAGAATATCAACAACCGCCAATTTTCGTCAACCAACGGCAATCTAAAACCCGCGTTATTATGGGCGATCCAGCCAATACGCTCTGCCGGCTCAAACGCCTCAGGTTTTTGAAGCGGGGGGAAATATAGGCTCCTAGACCCAATTTGTCAAAATAAAAGTGAAAAAAATCACGCCGAAAATCCGACTGCTTCAAGTGAGTTTAATTCGTTTATTATCAGATATTTACAAGACAACCTCGATCCCACCCCAACCGGGGCAGCCCCCTTCGCGCGCTCTCTCCCACTGATATCCGGAGGAAATGAAATTTCTATACGTCTTTCAATGAAATATAGCCCCTCCGGACAAATTCAGCCCGCCTTTTTCCCCACGTAAATTATTGATTATAAATCACATAAAATACTCTCGCGAAAAGCCGTCTCACAAAAGAGAATGGAACTCTTGCCGGAGAGATTTTTAATAAAGCAATTAATTTCAATAACTTAACGTTACCACCTCACTCCTGGCAAATCCACCGGGCACAACTCGTTCACGTCCGCCCGAAGCGCCCCGTTGAACTTGGCGTTGAAGTTCTGATACGCCGCGAAAACGCTGATCTCAACGACAGCAGGCGTATCAAAATGCGCCTCCAGGGCGGCGAACACCTCATCGGACACATCCACCGGGGTCCGGGTCATCCCCTCGGCATAGGCCAGGGCCGCCCGCTCGGCCGGAGTGAACTCCGGGTGAGTTGCGTACTCCAGAATCGCTCTTAACTTATCTTCCGAATGCCCCGCGCGGAGACTCCGCGCCGAATGAAGGTCCACTCAGTGGGGACACGCGTTGAGCCGCGAAACCAGCAGGGTGATCAACGGCTTGAGCGTTTCGGGCGCGAAGTCGCTCTTTCCCTGCGATGCCTGCATGGCCGCGATGCCCTGCAACAGTTCCGGGCAATGGCCCCTGATCCGTGTGGTCGTCATCGTCTTGCCGACCGCCGCCTTCTGGCCGTCGTATATCTTCTGAACCTCGGGTGGGGCATCGTCAAATTCAAGAAACGGAACGCGAGCCATTACAAGTCTCCTGTGAAAACAGACTGCGCCAGCTTCATTCGTTTTTCCGGGCCGACAAAACGCCTTACGCCGACGCCTTCGCCACGAATGCGGCGATGGTTTCCGTAATCGTATCGGGCGCTTCCAGGTTCATCATGTGGCCGATTCCGGGCACGACCTGCTTTTCGCCCCCCGGAATTTTTTCGGCCAGCTCGTCTGCGCACGTTTGAAAACCGGGAAGATCCTGATCACCCACCATGATGAGCGCCGGGGCCGAAATGGCGGAGACCATATCCGCCAGCGAGGGATCCTCCGGCGGATTCTCGTCCAGCCAGTGAGGGCCCGTATAGGACAACGTCAACTGATCCAAGCGCGCCGAGACATCCTCTTTCGCCATCGCGGGCGCGAAGATGGGCAGTCCCTGCCGGTAGGCCTTCGCCGCCCGGAGGCCTTCCGCCTTGAGCGTCGCCACCGTCTGGGCGTTCTGTTCGGCGAAATCGGGGGCGTGACGGGCCATGTCGTACCCGGCGCCCATCGTGATAATCGAGGCGACACGATCGGGGTGGGTGGCAGCGAAACCGAGGGCGATCCGCCCCCCCCGGCTCAGACCAATCAGGTGCGCCTTCGGTGCCTTCGCGACATCCAGAAGATCCTTGAGATCCTTGATCTCTTCTTCCAGCCCGTAGCCGGTGACCGGCTTCTCGGAGCGGCCATGCCCGCGGAGATCGTAGGTGATGATGCGATGCGATCCGCGCAGGGCTTGCTTCTGAAAATCCCACATCGAGCGGTCAAACCCGTGGCCATGCAGAAAAACCAGAGGGGGTTTCATGGAGCCGAATTCCGTATCATCGAATGAAATCTGAATTCCGTTGCAAACAGCCTGTGACAAAGAACCGTCCTCCCGCGGGATGCGGATCATCCGAGTTCTCGCGCCGGAC
>CAMYJL010000378.1 GCA_947258645.1 uncultured Nitrospinota bacterium | reverse complement strand
AATGACCGCGGCAAACGTACCTTCGTCCGTAAAGGTTCCGACGTGAATCTCATAGATGATGAATTCCTCGAGGCGCAAACCGGGCCATTCCTTGCTACTCCAGGAAAATTTTGGGCTCACAACCTCTGAAGGACCATGTACACCTTGAGGCTGGAAACGCGAGGCCGGATCGGGGCGATCCTTTTCTCCGTCAACCCAGAGATAATAACGGCTTCCGGAATCGACTCTCTCGGCCACCGTGTGGTAATACCCCTCCTGACCGGCAGTAAGGGGGATGAAGCGTTCCTCCGGTTCGATAATATGGAGCTCGATCGATTTCGCATGGGGAGCCCAGACGCGAAATTCCGTTCGATTCTCCTCAAGAGGAAGCGCCCCCAAATGCGCCGGTCCAACTCCGCTCAATTCGGAACCGCCATGCTTTTCAGAAAAAGAACAGAGAGAGGCGGAAGGGTGAGTTCGATTGAAAAATCCCTTCCATGAGAGGAAATGGGCTCTGGTATGGCTTCCTCCACAACAGCATGGCCGCTTCCCCCATATTCAGAAGCATCGCTATTGGCGATGAGCCCCCATCCGCCGCCATGTGGAATTCCGGCACGATAATTCAACCGCGGAACAGGGGTGAAATTACAGATGACAAAAATGGCGGGGGCATTTCCATTTTCCTTTCGAAGGAAACTGATGACACTGTTTTGGCTGTCGCCCCCATCGATCCATTCGAATCCATCTCGAGAGAAATCAAGCGAATGAAGAGCGGACTCACTTCGGAGAAGGCGGTTCAGGTCTTGGACCCACTTTGATAATCCTTCGTGCGGCGGGAAGTCCAGCAGGTGCCAATCCAGGCTGTCGTCATGCGCCCATTCACTCCATTGCCCGAATTCATCGCCCATGAAGAGGAGTTTCTTCCCTGGCTGCGCATACATCAGCCCATAGAGCGCTCTTAAATTTGCGAACTTCTGCCAGTCGTCCCCTCTCATGATCCCCAGGAGAGAGCCTTTTCCGTGAACGACTTCGTCATGGGACAGGGGGAGCACAAAATTCTCGTTGAAGGCGTAGAGCATACGGAAAGTCAGCTCATTGTGATGATATTTTCGATGAACCGGGTCTTCCTTCATAAATTCCAAAGTATCGTGCATCCAGCCCATATCCCACTTCATTCCGAAACCAAGACCTCCGACATATGTCGGCTTCGAAACCATCGGCCAGGCCGTGGATTCCTCCGCAATGGTTTGGACGTCCGGATAACGCTTGTAGACCTCTTCATTCAACCGCCGAAGAAAGGCGATGGCTTCCAGATTTTCCCGGCCACCATATTGGTTGGGAATCCATTCTCCCTTCTTTCGTGAATAATCGAGATAAAGCATCGATGCCACCGCGTCCACCCGGAGCCCATCCACATGATATTTGTCCAGCCAGAAAAGGGCGCTGCTGATAAGGAACGAAGGGACTTCTTTACGCCCGTAATTGAAAATGTAGCTGTTCCAGTCCGGATGAAAGCCCATTCTCGGATCAGCGTGTTCGAAAAGATGCGTGCCATCGAAGTAGGCAAGTCCATGCTCGTCGGAGGGAAAGTGCGAGGGCACCCAATCGAGGATCACCCCAATCTCGTTTTGGTGGAGATGATCGATAAGATACATGAAATCCTGAGGGGTGCCGTAGCGGCTTGTCGGAGCAAAGTAGCCGGTGGTCTGGTACCCCCACGAGCCATAAAAAGGATGTTCCATGACAGGCAAGAATTCTACGTGCGTAAATCCCATACGCAGGACATATTCCGCCAGGCGAGGCGCCAACTCCCGATAGGTCAAATGGCGGCTTCCCTCTTCGGGGACACGCATCCATGACCCCAGGTGCATTTCGTAAATTGCCATCGGGGCGACAAGGGCGTTTCGCTCTCCCCTGACATTCATCCACACCCGGTCCCCCCAGGAATATTCCAGATCCCAGACGACGGAAGCGGTGTTGGGAGGCGTTTCCGCATAAAAAGCATACGGATCGGCTTTATCGACCTGATATCCATTTTCGCGGGATGTGATGTGGTACTTATATATCGTCCCCGATCCGAGCCCTGGGACAAATCCTTCCCAAATGCCGGAATGCCCACGGGGTTGAAGGCTATGGCGTTCCTTCTGCCAGACGGTGAACTCTCCCAAAACCGAAACTGCCTCGGCAGAAGGCGCCCAAACGGCAAAATATGTTCCATCTTCTTCGCCCGCTCGAACGGGGCGGGCGCCCAGTTTCTCATAGAGGAGAAAATGACTCCCTTCATTGAATAAGTAAATATCATCATCAGAGAAAAGGCTAAAATGATGAGCCGCTCGGGATTTCGTTTTTTGGATGGGATCCATAGATCACATACGATCTTCTAGAAGGTCAAGGATGCCCTTCATGGGAATGCGAATCCAATTGGGACGGTTGTTTAGCTCATATCCCAATTCATAAACAGTCTTCTCCAAAAGATAGATTTTTAGTAAAAATTCCTTTTCGTCCCAATCCGCAGACAAAAAGGGCGCACCTTCCAGGTTTTCGAAATAAGAACGCAAGAAGGAAGCGCTAACCCATCGGAACCAAGTATCCGCCCACGCCTCTAATTTTGTAACATCCTCGGGACGAATTTTGGCGCTGTGTTTTTGAATGTAAAGAGGGGAATACGCCGCATAGCGAAACGAGCCGACCATGCCCGCCACATCCCGAAGAGCGGATCGTTTCAGTCGGCGCTCATTCAGGCTCCGTGCGGGCTCGCCCTCGAAATCGATGATGACAAAATCCTTGCCCGTATAGAGCACTTGTCCCAGATGGTAGTCGCCATGAGAACGGATTCGCTTTGATGTGATTCGACGGTCCCGGAGGAGCTGAATTTGCTGGAGAATCCCCCCTTCGGATTTCAAGACCTCTTCGGCCATTTCTTGTGCGGACTCCTCCAGCAAATCAAGGGAGTCTCGAAATAGTTGAAATGTTTGCCGTGTAAGGTTCCGCACGGATTGATAAAGAGAGCGTTGATAAAGCTTGGTAAATGGTTCGGGGGTGAAGTCGGGGTCGTCCAGATTCGAAGCCAGGGCGAGATGAAGTTCCGCTGTTCTCCGGCCGAGGAGGGTTGAGCTTTCCAAATATCCGCCAAACATTGGCCGCAATAAGTCGGATGGCTCTTTTTCCATCAATTTGAATATGGAGTTCGATGGCAAGTTGGGCGTTTCATGTTCCCAAGTTAACGCATGCTCGAAAAACCGTCCCACGGTATCCAAAGTAAACTCCCAGGCATCTCCTTGATTCGGTACAAACCCCTGCAAAAT
>CAMYJL010000377.1 GCA_947258645.1 uncultured Nitrospinota bacterium | reverse complement strand
CATCCGCATCCAGGGGACGTGCCGCTTCCCGAAAACCATCTGTATTACGGAGCGGTGGAAGGACTCGAAGATCCCCCCGAGGTTCCCCCCAAGCTGGCCAGCCAGCGAAAGTTTCTCTGCCGCGGGTCCATTTTGGGTCTTCACGCCGTCCGCGAGGCGGTGGAGCAGGCTGGCGTCGATCTGACAGGCCTTCCTCCGGAGCGGAAGGCGCTGTTCATCGGCTCAGGCGATTTTACCCGGGTGTCTTACCTCGATTTTTATCAGATGTTGAAAAGCCAGGCCGGGCCGGGGTGGAAAAAGCCCGAATATGACGTGCTCAACGAGGCGGCGCTCCATCAGGTCAACCCGTTTTTTCTCCTGGAAGGCCTGACGAATAATCTGTTCAGCTACCTCTCGGCCCTGTACGAAATCATGGGGACCAACGGGAGCATGTCGAGCCTCTCCTCGTGCGGCAGCCAGGCGCTGGAATCCTGCGAGCGGGCCATCCGCTGGGGGGAGGCCGAGATCGGTCTGGTCGTCGGCTGCGGAAGCTGGATCGATGACTACATGCGGTTCGAGCTCGACGGGCTGGGGGTATTGTCCCGTGCCCAGAACGGTGCGGGCTCCTACCGGCCCTTCGACCGGCGCCGGGACGGTTTTTTCCCGGCCGAGGGCGCGGCCGTGCTGATCCTCGAAGCGGCCGATGCGGCCCGCGAGCGGGGTGCCCGGCCGCTGGGCCGCATTCTGGGAACCGGGAATTTTCAGGAAGTCTCCTCGCCTGACCATCTGGCCATTCCATCCAAATCGATTCCCCGGGCCTGCCGCTCAGCGATGAACGGCGCGGAGATCCCGCCGGAAGAGCTGGCCTTTATCCTCCCTCACGGCAGCGGCACCCGAAAGGGCGACCAGTCCGAGCTCAGGGGGCTGAAAGATTATTTGGGAGAGGCTGGCGGGAGGGTTCCGCTCGCGGGCTGGAAGCCCTACACCGGTCACATGGGCTCGGCGAGCGATATCGGCGAGTTGATACTGGGACTTTGTGCGCTCGATGAGGGGGTGCTCCCGCCGACGCCCGGCTTTGGGCAAAGTGATCGGGAGTTTACGGAACTGAACATTCCAGGCGCGGAATGCCAGGTGGGCGGCAAGGCGTTTCTTTCGCTCAGCCACGGGCTGGGCGGCCAGTCTTCAGCGACCCTGATATCGGCGCCGTGAGCCCTCCCCGAAAAAACACCCCCAAGGGGCGGAAGAAGCGCCGCCGCAGCAAGGACAAACATCCCCTTCAGCAGAACGTCGAATTTTATCTCGCGTTCGCTTTTCTCACGCTCATTCGCTGGACCCCCTACTGGCTCTGCCGGGCCCTGGCCGCGATCGCGGGCGAGGCGTTTTTCTGGCTGGCGCCGCGCCGCCGCCGCATCGCCCTGATGAACCTCCAGATCGCGTTTCCCGAGATGAGCGAAAGCGAGCGGAAAAAAGTGGCGCGGGCAAGCTGCCGCTCGTTCGTCCTGACCGGGCTCGAGAGCGTGAAGTTCATCTACCGCTCCCGGGTGGCGGATACCGGAAAGAACGTGCGCCGGGTGGTGGAGGGCGTGGACGCGCTGTTCGAGCGCGCGCGGAAGGTTCACGACGAGGCGGGCGGCTGCATTTTCGTGATTCCCCATCTGGGTAACTGGGAGTTTCTCTCCCACGCGAGCGCGCTCGCCGAGATTCCGGTGACGATCGTGGTCCGGCCGCTCGACAACCCCAAGCTCGAGCGGCACCTCTTCGAGATGCGCGCCACCTCGGGGCAGGAGATTCTCGCGAAGCGAAACGCCCTGTTTCACCTGCGGACGGCGCTCAGGAAGGGGAGGTCCGTGGGCCTTCTCGCGGACCAGCATGCGGGGATGCAGGGGATCGATGTCCCCTTTTTCGGAAAGCCCGCGAGCACGACGACCGGCCCGGCGGCGCTGGCCGTTTCGTTCGACCGCCCGATCATGCTCGTGGCCTGTCTGAGGCGGCGGGACGGGAAGGGCTACGAGGCGCTTTTGAGCGGGCCCATCCGGCCCGATCTCGAGGCGGACTCGGTGAAGGAGATCGAGCGGATCACCACCGCCGTCAACCGGGAGATCGAAACCTTCGTCCGGCAGCGGCCCGGACAATATCTCTGGATGCACGATCGGTGGAAGTTGACGAAACTCTGGGGAAGGTCGGAGGAATTTCCGGCGGGTCAGAGAAAAGAGAAAGCTTCTTAAGCCCGGCTCTTCACACTCTCCTGAAGCTCGGTGAAGAAGTTCCGGCCCATGCGGTTGAGCTTGGCCTCGAGCTTTTCGGAACAGTCGCAGCTTCCGCAGCTCGGGTAGCCTTCGCACTTTTCGAGCGTCGTCGTGTAGCGGATGTCGATGTCCTCGAAATACGCCCGCCAGTAGGGAAGCTCCTCGAGGAGCTCGCCGCCCGGGCCGAACGCCTCGCGGCAGTAGCAGGGCTCGATCCAGCGGACCTGCCCGTCATCGAGAAGGCGAGCGCTCTTCATGCACTTGATGTAGGTGGGGTACGCGATGGAGCCGCGCCCGAGCGAGCCGGACTCGACGGCTTCAACGAGCTCGGCCTCCTTGCCCTCTTTCACATAGGCGCGCACGAGATAGCGCATGGGTGGTTCTCCTGTCTTCTCATCGGCCAAAAGCGCCCGATGCCCTATATATTCTATCATAGCGGCTCTGTTTCAAGCCGGCGGGGTATTCGATGAATATGGAGCGCATCAGGGACGAAATGGAGGCCTTTCGGCGGGAGAGCAGCCGGGAGTGGTATCAGGGCGGCGCGGGCCTGAAAGACGAGGTTCACATGGCGGCGATCTATGCGCGCTACCCCTCGCTTTTCAGCCGGGAAAACGTGGAAGAAGCCGATTCCGCGCTGGCCGGGGCGGAAGCCTCGGGAGATGCCGCCGCCCGGCGGCTGCGCGAGCTTCGCGCGGCGCTGACGTTGGGTTTCATTCGCGAGGATCTGAAGGAGCTCATCGACCGGACCGTCAATTTCGAGATCGCGGCGAAGATCAAATCCCCTGATGGCGAGGAAATTCCCTACCGACAGAGCGCCGTCCTCCTCCTCAACGAGCCGGACAGAAGCCGACGCGCCGCTCTCGAGTCCGCCCGGATGAAAGTGGTCGCGAAGAAAAATGATTTTCTCGTTCCCATTCACCGGAAGACACACGCGCTTGCGGCCCGGCTCGGCTATTCCGGCTACCTGGACATGATGGCCGGGGTGAAGACCTACCCCCTCGCGCCCGTCCGCGATGAGATGCAGCGGTTTCTGGAGAGAACGGAATCGCTCTTCGCCCGCGAGCTGG
>CAMYJL010000376.1:1402-4695 GCA_947258645.1 uncultured Nitrospinota bacterium | reverse complement strand
GCGATCGTTCTGGCACATGCCGCTGGCCCCCTCCCGCTTCGGGAGGACGATGCCCGCGGTGGTGCGCGGCTCTTCCAGGTGCCCCCCCCAGGCGTAGACCAGCTCACCGTTCGGTGCACCGTCGGAGCTGTCATCGTCCACGCCGATGGAAACGGCGATCTGATTGGATGCGCCAGCCGGAATGGTCCTCTGGATGACATAGCGCTCCCATGACGTGGTCACCGGCACTTTCTGAACGCCTGTCCAGTTTGACGGAGTCTGGCCATCGAACATGCTGATCTCGACCTGCTTGTCGGCGGCGGCTTTCAGCCAGATCCAGAAGCGGAACGTTCTTCCGACCGTGGAGGCCGCGTCGGTGTAAGTCTGACGGATGTGCGCGGGTGCGCTCCCGTTGGCCGTGATCTGCTGGGCCGTGGTCGATTGAATGATCGCGTTGTTCATGGGGTCGTCGGTCGCGTTTAGTGTGACGGCCAGGTTGGTCGCGGTCCAGCTCGCCTGATCGAACCGGTTCGGATCCTGGAGCAGGTTGGTGTTGGCCGTCGTTCCCACCAGCTTGATGTTCACGGCGGGGACGATGTCGCCCTCATCGTCGTGATCGGCACCGATATAGTTGGGCAGGTTGTCGTGGGGCGTATGGCATTCTCGGCAGGACCACCGGAAGGCGGGATACCCCGCGGAGCCGGTTTTGTAGTTCTGGTGCGGAGCCGCACAGCCGCGCGGGACCGTCGGGTCGCAGGCGGTGCCGGCCGGGCCGTGGCAGGCCACGCAGATGGCCTCGAGCCTGACGTTCGATTTCAGCGCCTGGCCAAGCCCCCCATGGGTATTGTGACAATATGAACATTCATGGGCCGGGGAAAGGGCCTCGGCCGGCCGGGGCGTCAGAAAAATCCAGGCCGCCAGCACCCCGAAGGCCGCAAAAATCATCATGGAGAGGAGAAGCCGCTGTTTCATGGGAAGAGCCCTCCGTTTCTGTAGACTTCCACCCGGGCCGGATTGGCGCTGACCACGAACACATCCTTGGTCCCCTTATCGACCACGATGTCCGTCGGGGCGAACAGCTCCCCCGGGTTCGTTCCGAATTTGCCGATTGTCGCAATGCCCGCCAGGGTGGTCCGGTCGAACACCAAGACCTGGCCGAGCACACTGTCCACGATGAAGATCTTTCCCGAATCCACCGCCAGTCCCTGCGGCCGCGAAAAGCGGAAACCGCTCAGATTGCCCTGAATCTGGCCCCGAAACTCTCCGGTGTAGCTGAAAATATGAACGTAGCCGGGAAGGCCGCCGAAACTAAACCCCACCAAAGGACCGTGGTCGCTTACGAGCACCTCCTGATTCGCCTCATCCAGCGCGATCGAGGTAAGGTTCGTCATCTTGTTTGGATCATTCGGATTGGAGGGAATCGGAATCGAATAAAGCAGGGCGCCATCGGAACGGAACACGCTGACCATCTTGGCCGCCCCATCCAGAACAAATACCTGCCCTGTAGCCTTGTCAACGGCCAGGTCGGTTGGTTTCTTGATGTGGGGGTTCCCGGTTTTGTCGCCCAGATTGTAAAGAATTTTCTTCGGTTTATTTGCGTCTCGAACTTCGACCCTCGAGCTAAAGGCATTTCCGACGAAGAGGAGATTCCCAAACTGGCCGACCGCCATCGGACGGCCTTCCTTCTTTTCATTAATTTCCCCAAAGTCATTATTAACATCGGCAATGCTTACAAAATTCGTGATTTTGAGGCTGTTCCTGTCGAGGGTGAAAACTTTCCGCCGGGTGAAATCGGAGACGATCAGATTGCCGCTGGAGACCAGAGAAAGCCGGACCGGCTGGGAAAAAGACTGCCCCTCAAGGGATTTATTCTCCCCGATGCCTATCCCGGAGGAGGCGTGCACCAGGAGCAGGACCACACCCCCGGCCAGTAAAGCCAGCGAAGTTCGTTTTCCTGTGTGCCTCATTTTCCCCGATCCTCCAGAAAAATGGTTGTTTGCGCATCCATCATACGTTCTTCTTCCCGCCACAGGCCGGGTCATGTGCCCCGCCTTGGACAATGAATCCCTGCTTTCTGGGTCGTCTAGCCCCAGGCGAAACCGATGGAGAAGAGGACAACGACCCCCACGATCAGGAAACCCACCTGCAGGAAATATGGAATAGACATCGGCTTCACCTCATGCACCCTCCCTCCTGGAGCTTCAATAAATTTCACCTTCATATAAAGATAATACTATCTCTTCATCTTTTAAAGGTCGTGAAGGGTGGTTTCCGGCGGATAAAGGGGCCATTCGGGAATAGCCCTTTCGGGTGGGGCGATATGGGTTTAGCGGAGTACAGGGGCATCGCCCGGATCGGAAAGCCGGGGCGAATTCCACCGACCCGGGGGCTCATCGGCGGTTATTTTTTCGGCTGCGCTTTGCCTTCCGGGGCGGGCTTGTCCCCGGCGGCTTTGTCTCCGGCGGGCTTCGGGGCTTCGGGTATCTGGGCGCCCGGCTTGAGCCCGCCGAAACCGAACACGCTGACCGGGAAGCTGCCGAACTGGTTGGTCACGATGACGAGGTATTTGATCTCGAAATCCGGGTCGGCGTACTTCTCGAAATACTTCACATGATCGTAGTCGATCACGACCTTCGCGGGCAGGTACATCCGCCCCGGCAGGTTTCCCAGCCCGCCGAAAAACAACATTAAATCTTTTTTCTGGTTGAAAATTTGAACGTTATTGAATCCGGCGTCAACGACATAGATTAAACCCTCCCGGTCCACGGCCACCCCCTTGGGGCGCGAAAAGCCGCCTGGGCGGTCGCCAAGTCTCCCAATGGTCATGAGAAATTTTCCATCCCGGTCGAATTTCTGGAGACGGAAGTTGATCATATCGGATACATAGATATCGCCTTGTCCATCGGCCCCTAAACTGACGGGAAAATGAAATTCTCCCTCGGCACCCCCTTTTTTACCAAAGGTGAACAGGAGCTTACCGCTTCTTTTGTCGTAGACGCGGATCTGATGCTTCTTGATGTCAGAGACGTACACCCGTCCGCCTGAGACGACCACATCCCCCGGCTTGAAATCCTTCTCGCCACCCAGAGCAGTCCTGTACGAATTGTCCGGCCCGAAGACCACCACCTGGCGCCGCTTGAAATCTACGATGTATTTCGTCCCGTCGGGCTCGATAAATATGTTGGTGGGGTTGGGAAGGGTACCGAGCCCATCCGGAGAAAATATTCCCAGTCTGCGCCGCTTGAGATCCAGGGTGAAGAGTCCCTTCTGGCCCACATCGGCGACGTAAATGATTCAAACTGTGCCGCTAAAAA
>CAMYJL010000376.1:0-1372 GCA_947258645.1 uncultured Nitrospinota bacterium | reverse complement strand
CGAGGAAATCCGTGCTGGCCTCGCCCACATCTTTCGCATCAACGAATCGGGTCAAATACTGGATGCGCGGCGGATCCGGCGGCAAGGGAAAGTAAATGGTTCTCTTTTTGGCCCCTTGAGTTCCGCCGCACCCCGCAATGAGGCCAATGAGCAACAGATTGGCAACCAGGCACCTGCCTTTTAGCCATCCCACACGAAAAATTCCTTCTGTTATCATTTTCGACAGGCGAAGATCTCTCTATTGATATCACGGAATCGGATAACACGGAAACGCCCCTCCTCCCAAAAAACCCGGGGGGAGGGGCGAATGCCCATCAATCGAAAATTGACATCAGGTAAAACAAATCCCTCCTGTTTGCCTATTTGTTGTGGCAATCCTGGCACAATTGGCTGTTGACGTTCGTCCCACGGAGATAGGCCGACTCCGTATTAACGTGGGGATCGTGGCAGCTGGCGCATTGTACCTTGTTGTCGGTTGTCAGCTTGGCGACTGAAGGGACAGCTACCAAGCCTTTGGCCACCCCGCCGTAGTCGATAGAAACGGGGTGGGACGTTTTCAGATCTACCCCGATAACCTCTGGACCAGCCCCCATAACGGCTCCCGTCGCCAGGATGGTGGTCACCCCGTCATGGCAACTCAGACAAAGGATGCTGGTCCCCGTTGGCGTCGCATCCGTAGGGGTGCCCTGAACCGTGGGTCCGTACATGGTGAATGTCGCACCTGAGATTGTCTGGGCCCAAATAATCGGTTGACCGGCTATCGCGTTGTGGGGTGTATGGCACGCACCGCACAATTTGTTACTTGGTCCAATAGCAACGGCAAGGCTCAGATCGTGCGGTCCAGTCAGAGCCGATGCCGTTGTTGGCGCCAGCGCCAATGCCATGGCAAGCCCCATTGTGACGATTAAGATTCTTCCCAATTTGCTACACATTTTCTTGCCTCCCTTCTTGATGCTGGTATTCGTTGTTGTCTCCCTGGATGTTCATTGGTTTCTGTCTACTGTCTGGTATGAGTTCTCTATTTTTTCTCAACCTCCTTTCTGAGTCTGGGGGGAGGGTTCGGAAACCCGCCCTCAGAAAATCCTCATTTGGCCAAACTGCGGATGAAGGCGATGAGGTTATCGATGTCCGCCTTTGTCATCATTTTTTCGCCTCTTCCGTTTTCATCTCCGAGTCAAATAGAGATTCGGGAAATTCCTCGATTCGGAAAGCCATCGGATCGAAAATGGCCTCAATCAGATCCTTCGCCTCGCTCTCCTGCCATCGGCGCCCCCCGTACAGGGTGAACGTGCCGTTGTCCATGCTGACCTCGGCCACGCGGGCCAGGGATTGCTCCCGAAGAAGCCGGGAAAGGACCGAAGCCGACTCGGAC
>CAMYJL010000375.1 GCA_947258645.1 uncultured Nitrospinota bacterium | reverse complement strand
CGCCTCGCAGGACGGCGCCGACATTCTTATCGTTCCCTCGTCCAGTCCGGCCCGGGGCGTCAAAAAACAGGCCGGAAAGTCCAGCCTCGGCATCGAGCGCACCTGGCAGTCGTTGAATCGCGCTCACGCGGCTGCCTTCAATCAGTTCGTATTCTTCGCCAACCGCGTCGGCTATGAAGACGGCATCAGCTTCTGGGGCGGTTCGGAGATCATCCTGCCCAGTGGTGAGCCGCTCGCCATGGCCCCTAAATGGAAGCCCCGGCTCCTCGCCGCCGATGTGAATACGGCCGATGTCCGCCGCGCTCGAATCGCCACGCCCACCCTGCGTGATGAAGATCTCTACCTCACCCTCCGCGAGCTCGGGCGGATACAGCGCGAGCGGAAGGAGTAGCGGGCAGACATGGCGGGGACGATCGCGCCAGCGGCGAAAGCGCAAAGCTCCCGGCCCCCGCTTGTGCGCCCTTTCCTGAAGTGGGCGGGAGGAAAAGGCAGACTCCTGGGCCAGTATGCCGATCTGTTTCCGGATAAAATGGGAAATTATCACGAGCCCTTCCTGGGGAGCGGGGCCGTTTTTTTCTTCCTTCGCCCGCGAATATCAGGAGAGATTCACCTTTCCGACAGAATTGATGAATTAATCCTGACCTACCGCACTGTCCGGGATGACGTGGCAGGGGTCATCCGGCGGCTTAAAAAACACGTCTATGATCGGGACTACTACTACCGCATCCGGGCACAAAATCCGGCCCGCCTCTCCGCCGCCGGGCGCGCTGCGCGACTCATCTACCTCAATCGCACCGGCTTCAACGGCCTCTATCGCGTAAACCGGAGCGGACAGTTCAACGTCCCTTTCGGGCGCTACGTCAATCCGACCATTTGTGACGAAAAAGGGCTCCGGCAGGCCTCGGAGTCACTCGCGAACGCGGAAATTGAAAGGCGCAGCTTCGTGGATCTAGCCAAATGCGTGAAAAAGAACGGTTTCGTTTATCTTGATCCGCCCTATCATCCGCTCAGCAAGACTTCGAATTTTACTTCCTATACTCCGGATACTTTTGGCGAGGACGAGCAACGCGCGCTCGCCGAAGTCTGCCGGGCGCTTCACGCCCGCGGGGCGCGGTTCATGCTCTCCAATTCGGACACCCCTTTTGTGCGGAAGATCTACAAGGGGTTTGACGTCCGCCGCGTCTACGCCTCACGCGCCATCAACGCAAGCCCCAACCGGCGGGGCAAAGTCCCCGAGGTGGTGGTCCGGAATTATGACTAGATTTTCGGCGCGTCGCCGCGAGAGGAGATCGCCGCATTACCCCGCCGGCTGGATCAGTTCGATCTCCACGTTTTCCGGCCCCAACACATAGGCGGCGCGGTTTCCGCTCGGGAGGGAGAAGAGCGGCTCCGAGATGACGCCGCCGTTCGACTCGACGTGCGCGAGGGTGCCCTCGATATCGTCCACCGCGAGGCAGAAGTGCGCGATGCCGTACGGGCGCTCACCGTTGGGATCCGCGAAGGACTCCCCGGGCCGCGCGCCGCGAATGTTGAGAAGGCACTCGCCGAGGTTCACACGCACGTTGCGCGCGCCGCGCAGCTCTTCGTCCCTGAAAATCTCCCCGCCCAGGAACTTGACGTACCATTCCGCGGTTTCGCGTGGGCCGGGGCTGATCAGATGTACGTGGTGGTAGTTTCCGGTTACGGCCATGAGACGCTCCTTATTTCGCCTGAATGAGTTCGAAGAGGACGTTGTCGGGGCCGAGGATGAACGCGGCCTCGCTTCCGCCAGAGTGATCGAAGATTTCCTCGGCGATTTCGACGCCGCTCCCGCGCATTTGTTCGACCATGCCGGGAAGATCATCGACGAGGAAACAGATATGGTCGAGCCCGTAGGGTTTGCTGCCGTCCGTCTCGATGAGCTTGTCGGTCGGGCGCGGCGTGCGGACGCTGAGGATGGCTTCGCCGACTTTCATCATGACGTTTTTCGCGCCACGCGGCTCTTCGCGAAGGACGACCTCGGCCCCGAAATACTTGCCGAACCATTCGACGGCGGCTTCCGGATCGGGGCTGACGATATGGACGTGGTGGTACCCTCCGACGATGCCCATGAAAATCCCTTTCTGCACTAAGAGGATTCGTTTTTTCGCTCTGTTGTGGCGGGAAGTCTCCCGCCCCGGATGTTGAGGACGGTGAGCGCCCCTTCATCCGTTGTTTCGGAATTGTGCCAAGTTCCGCCCGGGATATGAATCAGGTCGCCCGCCCGGGCCTCGATGATCTCACCGCCCACGTCGAGGCGCATCCGGCCCTCCCCCCCGGCGATGAAGACCGCTTCATCGAGTCCGGCCTGATGACGGTGGGTGCTGTTCCGGTCGCTGGCGGGGCGGGTGAAGGCCAAAAGCTCGAGATATGGCGTGGAGAAGATGGGCGAGGAGCTTTTTTTCTTCACGGCAGGGTCGAACGCACTTTCTATCTTCTTCAGGTTGGTTTGAATGTAGGGGTTATCCGCGCTGCCCGGTTTTTCAAGCTCGGGATCGCCCGGCCCCCCGTCCCCATCGGGCCGGATGTTGCCCGAGGGCATCTTTCCGCCCCGGAAATTGAACTCGATCAAGTCATCGTCCCCGATGTTTTTCATGTTGTGGAGCCCGCCGCGCTTGCCGAGGAGGATGTCGCCCGCGCCGACCTCGAACACCTCCCCGTCTGCGTTCATAAGCCCCTGGCCCCGGTAGATGAGGTATCCCTCGTCCATCTCTTCGTGATGACGGTGATACGGGGGGTACTGGCCGGGCTTCAGGACGACGATGCGCAATTCGAGACGGGGGGTGTTGATGCGGATGGGCGAGCGCCCCGCCGCCGAGACTTCCGGGTCGTAGTCCCATTTCAGATCGTCGATGTTTCCGATGAGGGGCATGGCGGCTCTCGCTCTTCAGATTTGGGAGCGGGTGGCGGCAGGCGCTCTCCGCCGCGATATGAACATGAAGGGGAAACCTAATACCTGTTCGCCTGAGGGGTCAATGGCCGCATGCCGAGAGATTGCTTTGAAGATTTTTCGCCATTTCCGGCCAGCCGTTGCGGCACGGCGGGCGGCCCGGCATATTAGGGGGCCTGAAGTTCACTGATGGAGGGTGTGAAACTTGTCCGGGAAGATGACGGATTTGGTGAGGGAGAGCCTCGCGGAGCTTGAGCTCGAGGAGGTGCTGACGGCGGATCTTCTTGCCGGGTTTATCCGGGACGAGGTGACGAAGGTCGGGGTGAAGCGGCTTGTCCTCGGCCTCTCGGGGGGAATCGACAGCGCGCTGTCCGCGTATATTGCGGCGCGGGCG
>CAMYJL010000374.1 GCA_947258645.1 uncultured Nitrospinota bacterium | reverse complement strand
CATCGGTTTGTGATTTGTTAGTGGAGGTTTTTCAATGGTTTCCCATAGGTTTCCTCCATGGCTGGTGAAACGCATGCCCAGTCCGAGCAAGGCCCATGGCCTGAAGGCGATCATGCGCCAGAAACGCCTGCACACGGTCTGCGAGGAAGCCCGTTGTCCGAATTTGTTCGAGTGTTTTTCCCGGGGAACGGCGACGTTCATGATTGGGGGAGATGTTTGCACGCGTACCTGCGGATACTGCGCCGTGACGAAGGGCCTTCCAGACCCGCTCGACGCGGATGAGCCGATGCATGTGGCCGAGGCGTCTTTCCGGCTCAACCTGAATCACGTTGTCGTTACGATGGTGAATCGCGACGATCTCGCCGACGGGGCCGCCGGGCATGTGGTCGAGACCATTGAGGCCATACGGAAGCGGTTGCCCGAGGCGACCATCGAAGTGCTCGTGTCTGATTTCATGGGCGATTTCGCCGCGGTGGAGAAAGTCGTCCGGGCCAGGCCGGATGTGTTCAACCACAATATGGAAACCGTCGGCCGCCTGTTCCGGAAAATCAGGCCCAACGGCGACTACGAGCGCTCCCTCCGGGCGCTGGCCATCGCCCGCGAGATCGATCCCGGCATCACGACGAAAAGCGGAATCATGGTCGGGCTGGGGGAAACGGAAGACGACGTCTTCTCTCTCATGGACGATCTCAGACGCCCCGAGGTGGATTGTCAGATCATGACCATTGGCCAATACCTCCAGCCCCAGAAAAAGGCGTTGCCCGTCCGCGAGTTTATTCACCCCGACACATATGATCGTTACCGGGCGGCGGGAGAGGATAAAGGGTTCGCGTATGTATATGCGGGGCCGTTTGTTCGCAGCTCCTATAACGCGATGGAAGCGATGCACGCCGCGCAGGGGGGCGGGGGCGAGAACCCCGCGGGGGATCCCGAGGGGCGCACATTCATGACGGAAGACCGCTCTGGCCGAAACGTCCCGGTGAGCCAGGGAAGAATGGTCTCGCTCTATCCCTGAGAGGGGAAGGATCGGAATGCACGAATTTCAGCGAATTACCCGTCTGCCGCCGTATGTTTTTGCCCAGGTGGACGAGCTCAAGCTGGCCGCGCGGCGGCGGGGCGATGACATCATCGACTTCGGCATGGGCAATCCCGACCTGCCGACGCCCCCCCATATCGTCGAAAAGCTGGTGGAGGCGGCCTCGAATCCCCGGAATCACCGCTACAGCGCCTCGCGCGGAATCTCCAAGCTGCGCGATGCGATCTCGAAATGGTACGGGAGGCGGTTTGACGTCGACATCGACCCCGACAGGGAGGCCATCGTCACCATCGGTGCCAAGGAGGGCATCTCCCACCTTTGTCTGGCCATCACGAACCCGGGCGATCTGGTTATGGTGCCGAGCCCGACGTACCCCATTCACACCTACGCCATTGTCCTCGCGAACGGAAACGTCGTTCACGTCCCCCTGTCGCTGGGCGATGATTTTTTCGACAACCTGACGGAAGTGATTCGGCCCATCTGGCCCCGGCCGAAAATCCTGATTCTCAGCTTCCCGCATAACCCGACCACGGTCTGCGTCGATTCGAGTTTTTTTGAAAAGCTCGTGGACTTTGCGAAGGAGTACAATCTCATCCTGGTTCATGACTTCGCCTATGCCGATCTCGGGTTCGACGGTTATCAGCCGCCGAGCATGCTCGAGGTGCCCGGTGCAAAAGACGTGGGCGTGGAACTCTTTTCCCTTTCCAAGAGCTACTCGATGCCCGGCTGGCGAATCGGTTTCGTCGTGGGGAACCCGGAGATCGTCTCGGCGCTTCGCCAGATCAAGAGCTACCTGGACTACGGCGCTTTCCAGCCGATTCAGATTGCCTCGATCATCGCCCTGAACGGGCCGCAGGACTGCGTTGACGCGATGCGCCAGACCTATCAGAACCGCCGGGACGCGCTGTGCGACGGGCTGGCCCGCATCGGCTGGAATATTCAGAAGCCGAAAGGGACGATGTTCGTGTGGGCCAAGATTCCCGAGTCTTTCCGCGGGATGGGTTCGCTCGAATTTTCAAAATATCTTTTGAAGGAGACGAGCGTCGCGGTGTCTCCCGGGGTGGGTTTCGGTGACCTGGGGGATGATCACGTCCGTTTCGCTCTCGTGGAAAATGAACATCGGATTCGGCAAGCGGTCCGAAATCTCCGGCCGGTCTTTCAGAGGCAGGCGGCGGACTCGACGGCCGGCTAGGCGCAGACCCCGTATTTCTACAGAAAGCCCATGGATAAAATTCACGTCGGAATACTAGGCCTCGGTACGGTTGGAACCGGGGTAGTCAATCTTCTGCACGAGCAGCGTGATCTCATCAAGCGAAGGCTTGGCGTGGAAGTCGTCGTCAGCCGCATCGCTGATCGGAGCGCACACCGGAAAAGTGCGCGGGGGGTTCCGCAGGAGAATCTCAGCTCCGACGCCAATGGCCTGATTGACGACCCTGAGATTGATATCGTCGCCGAGCTCATCGGAGGCACCGAAGATTCCCGCACGCATATCCTCCGGGCATTGAGCAATAAAAAGCCCGTCATCACGGCCAACAAAGCCGTTCTCGCCGTACATGGCGAGGAAATTTTCGCGGCGGCGGAGCAGGCCGGCTGCCCTCTCGGATACGAAGCTTCCGTGGCCGGCGGAATTCCCATCGTTCGGAACCTGCGCGAAGGTTTCGCCGCCGATCGGATCGAAGGGATGGTCGGAATTCTCAATGGAACCTGCAATTTCATCCTGAGCGAAATGACGGACAAGGGCGCGGATTTCGGCGAGACCCTCAAAAAAGCGCAAGAGCTGGGTTACGCCGAGGCCGACCCGGCGTTTGATATCGACGGGGTGGACGCCAGCCACAAGATCGCCATCCTCGCGAATCTGGCTTACGGAACCCCCGTGGACATCGATTCGATACAAACGGAGGGAATTCGGCACATCACAGCCGCCGACATCGCTTTCGCAAGAGAACTCGGTTTTCGAGTCAAGCTGATCGCGATTGCCCGCGGGACGGAAGGCAAGCTCGACATCCGGGTTCATCCGGCCCTTCTTCCGGAAAACCATCCCCTGGCCCAGGTCGGGGGCGTCTTCAATTCCGTTGCCGTATCGGGGGTGAACGCGGGCCCCCAGGCTTTCATCGGGCAGGGGGCGGGGTCGGCCGCCACAGCCAGCGCGGTTGTGGGCGACATCATCGAGGTGGCCCGCTGGATCAGGAGCGGCGGGCAGTCGCGCCTTCCCGCGGCGGCGTTTTTGCCCGACTCCCGAGAGCGGCTGGGAATCCTCTCCCCGAAAGAGG
>CAMYJL010000373.1 GCA_947258645.1 uncultured Nitrospinota bacterium | reverse complement strand
CAAGTTCGGTCCCTCGGAGCGTTTCTGGCTCATGGTACTGGCCGTGACGCTGCTCGGGGCGCTGAGTGGGCGACACCTCGCCAAAGGAATGCTGAGCGCGGCGATCGGCCTCTTCGTGGGCACCATCGGCTCGGACCCCATCGGCGCCGTCTCGCGCAACACCTTCGGAATCTGGTGGCTCGAGGAGGGGATTCACCTCATCCCGATGATGATCGGCGTTTTCGCGATGTCCCGGATGCTCGAGGAGTGCACGGTGCTTCTCCGGGAAAACCAGAAAGTGCGGTCCGCCGGAAGCGCCATCGCCAGCCTCTTCAGCACCGGCTCCGAGGGCCTTTCCTTCCGCGAGTATCTGAGCTGCTGGAAGGAGATGGCGATCGGCCTCGGCGTGGGATCGTTCGTGGGCATGCTGCCGGGGCTGGGCGCCACGGCGGGGGCATTTCTCTCATACAGCGTGGCGAAGCAGGCCTTCCCTGAGAAAAAGCTCGGCTCGGGCGTGCTTGAGGGAATCGCCGCCGCCGAGGCGGGCAACAACGCCACCGTGGGCCCGACCCTGATTCCGCTCCTGGCGTTCGGCATACCGGGAAGCTCCTCGGCCGCCCTGATCGGCGGTGCCCTGATGCTGCACGGCGCGACGCCCTCGCCGCGGATGTTCGAGCTTTATCCCTCGGTGGTGTACTCGCTCTTCATCATTCTGTTCATCGGCAATTTCTTCAACCTGGGGATCGGGCGGTTCTTCGCGCTGATCTACGCCCGGCTGGGGCAGCTTCCGCGACACCTGGTCATCCCGCTGATCACGATGATGGCCGTCATCGGGAGCTACTCCTTCCAGGGGAATCCTTACGACGTGGTCATCATGCTCTTCTTCGGCTTCGTGGGTTTCGGCATGCGCACCCTCGGCATCCCCGACGCCCCGCTCGTGATCACATTCCTCATCACGCCCATGATGGAGGGCAGCCTCCGGCGCGCGCTTCTGATCAATCAGGGCGACTGGTTCGCTGCGCTTTTCAAGAGCCCGCTCGCCATCGGGCTCTTCCTGGCCGGGGTGATCTTGACCTACCTCTCCATCCGCCTGCAGGTCATGGAGCGGATCGCCCATTCCGCGGAGGAGATGGGAGAGGAGCAGGCCACTACGTAACTTTTACTTCCGGTGAAGCGCTCCCCTAGCGGAAGTGGGGGATAACTTCCCTGCCCACCATATCGATGATCCCGATGCGCTCTTCCATGCCGAACGGGGTTGCGATCAGAAAGGTCTCGACGCGCTGTGCGGCGAGTTCCTCGAAGCGGCTCACCACGTCCGGAACCGTCCCGATGATGCCGAAGCGGTCGATCATGTAGTCCGTCACGCGTCTGGCGTTCTGGTTGCCCGGCCCGAGGTCGGTTTCGTCGTAGTTCTCCCGGAAATACTTCACCTCCTCGAGATGCGCTTGGGGCACGGCGTGGTAGGCGACGCGGAAATTCTGGTTGGCGAATGAGGTGATGCGCGGCTTGATGGCCTCGCGCACGGCCTCCCGGTCCTTCCCGAAACTGAGCAGGCCGTCGACCCAGATGGGTGTGCTCCCCTCCGGCCGCCCCGCCGTTTTTTCTCCTTCCGAGACGCATTCCCGGACCCATGAAATCGTTTCGGGGGCGAGGCCCGCCAGCGTGATGAGGCCGCCGGCGCATTCTCCGCCGAGGGCCAGGGTTTTCGGCCCCCCCGCCGCGAGGAATATCGGCAGGTCCGGCTTCCGCCAGTTGGAGCAGAGCTCGGCGCCTTCGTATTCGACCGGCACGCCGTCCAGCAGCGCGCGGAGCACCCGCAGCGCCTCGCGCATGGCGCTCATGCGGATCGATTTTTTCCCCACCAGGTGGACAGCGGTGTCGCCCGAGCCGATCCCCAGTATCGCCCGCCCCCCCGCGATGTCGTCGATGGATGCCGTCGCGTTGGCCGTCACCGAGAGATGCCGGGTGACGGTGTTGGTCACGCAGGTTCCGATGGTCGCGCTCTGGGTGAGCTGGGCCGCGAGGGCCAGGATGGTGTAGGGATCGCGCAGGTGAAACTGGGAGAGCGAAACGCTGTCCGAAAAAAGGAGCGGGTCGAAACCCAAGTCCTCCGCCTTTTTCACGAAGTCCATGAACTGTTCGACCGGAGGAAAGTCTTTCATGGGGCCAATGTGGAGACCGATGCGCATGTGACGCTCCTTGTCCTGATTAGGCCGATGGTTGCCGCACCCGGATGGATTGGGAGAAGATGCGGGCGCGAGTGTAAAGTCTCCTATTCATAACCGTTTCATCCCATGGAGGAAAGCATGGCGGAGAAGATACGCCTCAGTTTGATCGGTCTTGGCGCGTGGGGCGGGTCGCTGGCCGCCGCCGCCGCACGGTGCGGCGAGGCAGAGATGGTCAACGGCTTTTCCCGGACGGAGGAAACCCGGAGGGCGTTCGGGAAAAAGTTCGGCTGCCGCACCTCTTCGACGCTGGACGAGCTTCTGAAAGACGATGAGGTTGAAGGTGTCCTGATCGCCACCCCCCATTCGACGCACGAGAACATCATCGAGCGGGCGGCTTCCGCCGGGAAGCATCTGTTCGTCGAAAAGCCGATGACGCTCACGGTGGCGGAGGCGAAACGGGCCATCGCCGCCGCCGAAAAAGCGGGGGTGGTTTTGCAGGTAGGCTTCAAGCGCCGCCGCCTCGGCGCGACCCGACGCATCCGGGAGATGCTCGACGCGGGGGAGCTGGGCGCCCTTCAACAACTCGACGCGATCATCTCCGGCCCGCAGGGTCAGAACCCTTCAACGGGATGGCGCGGCGACCGGGTGGAGTGCCCGGTGGGCGGCATGACCACGATGGGCGTTCATATGGTGGACAACTTTCACTACCTGGCCGGGCCGGTGAAGCGCGTGTTCGCCTTCAGCAAGAAAGTCCTCGCGCCGGGTGATCTCGACGACGTCAGCGTCATCGGGATGGAGTTTGAGAGCGGACCTCTCGGATATCTGTCCACCAGCCTGGTCATCCCGAAAGTCATCACGACCGTCGCCTACGGCACCGGGGCGGCGGCCTGGAGCGAGGAGGATGTCTCCAGGATGTATCTTCAGAAAAAGGAAGAAGCCGCCCGCCGGGAACTTCCGGTCGAGGCGGGGGATTCGGTGGCGGATCAGCTGGCGGAATTCGCCCGGTGCATCCGGGGGGAGGCCGCGCCCGAGACCGGGGGACGGGAGGGGCTCGAGGTCACGGCGGTCCTCCAGGCGATTCAAATGAGCGCCGAAACGGGAGAAGCCGTCGAAGTTTCGCAGTTCAGGGGCTAGGTTTGCTTTGACCCCGCGGCTTCGATGATGTGGTGCGCTCCC
>CAMYJL010000372.1 GCA_947258645.1 uncultured Nitrospinota bacterium | reverse complement strand
ATTCTTTTTCTTCGGCCGAAAGCCGGATGATGTGCCCTCCGTTTCGTTCCTCCCCCTTCAGCCGCCAGTCCCCGAGCCAGACATCGAGTTCGCCTTCCAATGCGCCCGCCTCAT
This sequence comes from uncultured Nitrospinota bacterium, assembly GCA_947258645.1. Taxonomy (GTDB): domain Bacteria; phylum UBA8248; class UBA8248; order UBA8248; family UBA8248; genus CAMYJL01. The sequence goes on along the minus strand of CAMYJL010000372.1, from coordinate 3,260 downwards.
CCAATGCCCCCCGGCTGAAGCGCTCCAGGTAGCGGTGCTTTCCCGTCTCAACGTCGAGGAGAGCGAAATGGGCGAAGTAGAGGTTCCGGAGTGCCCAGCGGCTTTTGCGAGGAGGCGCCTTCGGGTCGGGGGGGCGCAGTCCGGTGCGAAAGAAGGTGAGCATGAAGGCGTAGCGTCTGCCGGATGTGGCCCTCAGGTGGCCGGTGGTATACCACCACTCGGTTCGGAAGGCAGGATGCGCGCCATGGTCGCGGGGAAAGCGATAGACATAGCCCGGAAGGGAGAGGCGCCAGCCTTCAGCGGATTTATCCGCAGGCGCGGATTCCGCCGGAACCGAGAAAACCCCCAAAAGGAGAAAGGCAAGCCCCACTCGAAAAAATTTCCGCAACGCTATTCCTCCCGAACCGCCTCGGCTATGGGGGTTCTCGCCGCGAGCCGAGCGGGGAGCCATCCGGCGGCCACTGCCGCAGCGATAACGATGAACAAATAGACCGAAAGTGTTCCCACCGGAAAGCCAAACTGAATCGTCCAGCCGAAACTCTGCTTGTTTATGACGAAGACGAGAATGGCTCCGAGTCCGATCCCCCCTGCGGTACCGAGAACGGTCGAGAGGAGCCCGAGAAGACCCGCCTCGCCGATCACGGCGGCTTTCATGCGGCGCTGCGTTAGGCCGAGGGCGCGCAGGGTACCAATCTCGCGGCGTCTTTCGAGAATATTCGAGCTCAGGCCGGTGGCCACCCCGAGGAGGGCCACCAAGACGGCGATGGCTTCGAGCGCGTAGGTAATCGCGAAAGTCTGATCGAAAACATCCAAGATTCGCCTTCGGAGGCCGGCATTCGATATGAGCACCATTCCCGAATCCAACGCATTTTCGATCTCCCGGGCCACCCGGGCGCGATCCGCATTTTGTTTCAGATAAATGGCCATCGAGCTCAGTCGATCGTCCCGCCAGATCCTCCGGAAAAGCCCCCGGTCCATGATTAGCAGCCCCCCTCCGGCGGAATAGTCGTAATATACCCCCGCAATCCGAAGGGAAACCTCGCCCTCCGCCGAAGGAAGTCGGATCACGTCCCCCCCTTTGACACCATGGCGGTTGGAGAACGTCTCCGTAACGATCGCCTCCCCGCGCTTTTTGGCTCCGAGCATGACCTCCCTCGTTTTTCCCTCGAGAAAAGGAAGCCGGGACCTGACGGCGGCTACCGAAAAATCCGACCCCGCGACCTCGACCAAACCACCCTTCCAGGGGATACGAATCGCACGAAACCCATCCACGGCGGCGACCCCCTCGATACGCGCCACCTTCTCTTTTGAAGATGATGGAAAACTCGCTGCGGAACCCTTGATAAAGCGCGAGGCCGGGGCGGCATAGTAATCCGCCCGTACGGACTGTTCCGTCCAGATGGACAGTGTTTCCCGGAAACTCTCCACCATGATCACCAGACTGGCGAGCATGGCGACTGCCGTCGCCAGCGAAGCCACCGTCACCGCATTTCGTCCGGAATGGCGCCCCAACCCGTGCGCCGCCAGCCATCCCGTCCCTCCGCGTCCGAGAATCCGCCGGAGGGCGCCTGCCCCTGCTTCCACGATCATGGGACTCAATAGCGCGAGGGCGACCACGACCGAAAGTGCCGCCAGGTATCCAAATAAGGGAAAGTCCTTCCACACCGGAAACCGGCTGAAAAGGACGGCGGCAAGCCCAGCCAGGGCGCCCCAGCCAAGCGTTCTCCAGAGAAAGGTCCGGCTGAATTCCGGTAACGGCCCATCCTCGCGGCTGACCTCCGCCGGGCTCACGCGCGCGGCGGAAATGGCCGGCCCCAGTCCGGACAGAACGGCGACTCCGGTCCCGGCAACCATGGCTGCGGCCATGAGGCCGGGACTCAGGTAGACATCGCTGACCTCCAGAAAGACGTAGAGGTTCCGGATGGTTTGGGACACGGCAACGAGCGTTCCCCTGGCCAGGAGCACGCCCAAAACGATCCCGGCCACCGACCCCGCCGCTCCGATAAGTGCAGCCTCGGTCACGATCAGCCGGGTCACCCCGCTAGAAGTCATGCCCAGGGAGCGCAGGATCCCGATCTCCGCTCTCCGACGAACGATGGCGGCCGACATCGAATTGAATATCAGAAAACAGCCCACGAGCAGCGCAATGATGCTGAGTACAGTGAGATTCAACCTGAAGGAGGCGAGCATTCGCTCCACATCCTCGCCCCGGCGCAGGGGACGCTCCACGACGACGCCGGGGGGAAGTATGGACTGGATCCGGACCATCGCATCTTCCAGACGAGCCGGGTCTTCCAGAATGAGATCGATTCGGTCCAGGCGTCCGAGACGCGAGAAGGCTTCCTGCGCTACTCCGATATCCATGAGAGCGATGCGCCCCTCCATCGCCCCGGACAGACCCGAAGGTTTTAGAATTCCGCGCACCCGAAAGCGAAGGCGCCCGGCCGCATCGATCTGAACCGTGTCGTTCTCTCCGACCCCGAGATCTTCGGCAAGCTTTTCTGTGAGGAATACGCCTCGCGGGTCGGCCAGCCGGGAGAGTATCTCCTCCATCGGGGCTTTCTTCCGAGGGGTGTACTCGCGGAAGTAGGAATCGCCCAGCAAATCGACGCCGAGCACGAGCACCGCGTGGCGGTCTCCGGCTTCCTTGTTTTCCTTCAGGCGGGCGGCCTCACGCCGGGGTTTTCGAATCCAGGCAGTCTGCTGGATTACCGGTGCAGCGCGCTTTACCCCCTCCGCATCCCGAATGGCTGGAAACAGGTTTTCCGGAATTCCGATATCACCAGCCCCCACCTGGAGGTGAGTATTCCCGGATATCGCCTCCAGACTGTTTCGAAAGGCACGAAGAGAGGAGTCGTTGGCCAGCTGAATGGCGAGGTAGACGGCCACGCCCAGGGCGACGCCTCCCACCGTAAGCGCCAGCCGAAGCGGCTCTTCGCGAAGCCGCCTCCATCCCAGTCGGCGAAGTAATTCCAGAGCGGGATACATCACGAATCTTCCAATATCCGTCCATCGAGCATATGAATTTCCCGCGTCGCATAATTCCGCGTCTCCGGCGCGTGGGTGGCCATGACAATCGTGAAACCGTCTTGGCGGCAAAGATTCGAGAGAAGTTCAAGAACCTCGCTCCCGAGCCGGGAGTCCAGGTTTCCCGTCGGCTCATCCGCGAGGATCAATCGAGGGCGCGCAACGACGGCACGGGCAATGGCGACACGTTGCATCTCGCCCCCAGAAAGCTGATGGGAAAAATGATCCATTCG
>CAMYJL010000371.1 GCA_947258645.1 uncultured Nitrospinota bacterium | reverse complement strand
CATGAGCGGCCCCGAGATGCGCGAGCGGTAGCGGGCGATCTGTTTTGGGGTGCAGGTGCAGGCCCGCGCCGGATCGCCGTGGAAGCCGCAGACGCACCGTTGCGTTGCCTTGTTGCGATTTTCAAAAATAACTCTTAAGGCATTGAAACCAAATGACATTCCGAAGGAGCTGAATTCCCTCGGCGACCATCTGAAGAAAAAACGGCTCACTTTACAACTATCTCAAAAGGGGGGTTCATTGCGTCTTGGTGTCGATGAATGCACGTATCATAACTGGGAAACGGGCCGGACCACTCCTGCCATTCAATTCATCCCGAAAATCATCTCGTTTTTGGGCTACACCCCTTGGGACGGGAAGGTGCGGAGACAGGGCGAACGCCTCAAAGCCTACAGGTGGGTGCGTGGCCTCAGCCAGAAGGAGATGGCCGGGCTCCTCGGGGTGGACCCGGGAACTCTGGCGAGGTGGGAGAAAAAAGGGGTGAAGCCCTCAAGGAAGTCTTTAGAAGACGTTGTTGAATCATTTAGGGAAGAATTCCAGGAAGGGGAATTGGGATATCCCTTAGAGAAGGTTCTCAGCGACAAGGGCATTCACCTCGCCATATCTGAGCAGTTTGGCAATTATGGCCAGGATGTGGGCGAAAACAAGAAATAGATTCTTCACGGCGGGGGAGGTTAGGAGTACTGATATTCAAGTGTATGGCGACGAATGACCTGAATTTAGGCTAAAATTAGCAATTCGCCATGCACAGGTTACGTTTTCCTTTATTAAGGAGGATTTCCCCGTGACCAGGATTCAGAATATTAAGGCCTTCCAGAACAATCTCATGGGATACATTCACGGACAAGACCCGGACTTTGAGCCTGCGTATCGGTTCTTGCTGAACCTAGAGCATGAAATCTACGAAGAGCATTTGGCGGACAAACACTCAATCCAGCATGGGGAGCGAAGCAATGAGACATGGAGACTCTTATTCAATGAACTGACCTCTGCGTTTTCACCTTTACAAATACAACAATTATTTGAGCGTCTCACCAGAGATGTATTGGAAACAGGAATGAAAATGGTGGAGATGGCTGAATCTCAAAAAATTCTCCAAAAGGACGTGGGTGGACAAAGCGGATAACGGGATTGTCCCAAGAGTAGCACTTCGAACCGCACGCTCTTTTTCAGGGGCGCCTTGTGCCTCCCGAAAACTCGAGCCCATTGATATTGGCCGTATTAGTATTCGCCATGTACCGGTTCCCATTGCCTTGATAACAAATCTTGAGATGAAACCAGATGGATTTTGATATAAAAAATAAATAAAATCAGTTGCAATGAGTAATCAGGAGGGACAGGCATAGGGGCAAACAGACCGCTCTCAGGATAATATCATTATACTAGGAGATTGGGAGATTATATATTCCCGGGTTATCCTAACTGCCGCACTTCAGCGGTACATCGAACCTCCTCCCGTCGCCATTCGTGCGCGCGATGTCGGGATCGCCTTGGCCAAGGAACACAAGGCTCATGTCGAAGTGATCGCTGTCGAAGCTCCAGTAGAGCTTTTGCCCGGGGTGGAATCGACCGATGAGAAGTTGAATCGTTTCGTCGAACCCTTCCGAAATACGGGTATTGAAGTCAATCCCCACATATTGTCCGGTAAGCCAAGCGAACAGATCTTGAAGTTCCTCGATACCGTGGGCTCTGGGACAAGCCTGCTCATCATTGGTTCCCACAGCAAGCGAGGACCCTTGGACATCGGCATGGGCAGTACTTCTAGCGCATTGGTGAAGGATTCCCCTTGTCCCGTGTTGATGATTTGGCCAACCCGGCAGGAGGCAGAGCGCGCGCAAGAACTGATGATCCCCGGCTATCCCTTTATATTCCCTTACGGATAAAGAGAGCCCGACTTGGTCTCCTGTGCATGGCGAATTGCTAATTTTATTCGAGATTTTAGACATTTTGAGTTCAGTTGTTTTTTTGGACAGGACGGGTTCGTCAAGATTGGCAGAAACCGCCATGTGAGACATCTGTCTATGGCGAATTTGCAATTTGCCAGGAACAGATTGTGGGACTAACAAAAATGGCGGAACGATAATCGGACTAGATCAGGTTGTTTCTTTTTGTAAAAAGATTTGCATTTATTGTAAACCCATGCTAGGGTTCCTTATCCTTTCCCGCAATAGTTGCGTACGAAAGGCTCATTTTGGGCATGTAGATCGAGTGAAGTTCCCTTTCTGAAAGATACTCCATTCATCAGCACATCCCTCCTATCTCCATTCAAGGGGAAAAGTATGTCAACAGGTACAGTGAAGTGGTTCAACGATTCAAAAGGGTTCGGATTCATCACCCAGGATGACGGGGGGGAGGACGTATTTGTCCACCACACCGCCATACAGGCAGAAGGTTTCAAGTCCCTCAGCGAGGACGACAAGGTGACCTATGAAATCACCCAAGGTCCCAAGGGACTTCAGGCCGCGAAAGTAGCAAAAACCCTGTAATCCCTTCAAAAAGTCCGCGAAATATGGCGGTCGGCTTCGACCGCCATATTTTCTTGCCCTGGAAGGCCAATGTCCATGAAATCTGAGGAAAAAAATTTCGGGAAATGCGACGAATGTGGCCGAATTGGCTCCTTGGAAGAAATCGCCTTGGCAGGCCATAATCTGGACGCCCTATTTTGCGAAAGCTGCCATCATGTTTTCAAGGATCGGCCCGAGCTCTCCAGCTTCATCGCCTTTCAATACAGCAGACCACCTGAAAAGCTTGCCAAGCCTGTAGAAACTCCTTGAACTCCCGGGTATTGTGCAAAAATTAGCCCCCCCCGAAATATAAAACCTCAACGCGGCCGCCCCATCGGGATGCGGTGACCCTGCAAAGCCAATGTGGCTACGGAGAATTCAGGTCAAGGGCAAGACTACCCAGATGGCCGCCTTCCGCCCATAATTAGCAATACGCCATGGACATCCCCCCGGAAGGTGCCGAAATGAAAATCGCGATGTTATCCCCAATCGCCTGGCGAACCCCCCCTCAGCATTATGGGCCATGGGAAAGCGTGGTATCCGTGTTGACGGAAGGACTGGTGCGCCGAGGAGTTGACGTGACCTTGTTTGCCACGAAGGATTCGGTGACGCGGGCGGAACTGAGAAGCGTGTGTCCATCCGGCTATGAAGAAGACAGGAGCATCGACCCCAAGGTCTGGGAGTGCCTGCATATTTCGGAGGTCTTTGAGCACGCCCGGGAATTTGATCTCATCCACAACCATTTCGACTTCTTGCCGCTTACCTACACCGCATTGGTCCGGACGCCGGTTCTGGCGACTATTCATGGATTCTCCTCTCCCAAAATTTTGCCGGTTTACGAAAAATACAACGGCAAGGTCTATTATGTGTCGATCAGCGACGCAGACCGGAGCGAGAG
>CAMYJL010000370.1 GCA_947258645.1 uncultured Nitrospinota bacterium | reverse complement strand
TCAGGTGACCCTTGAGGTCGTCCGGTGTCAGCGACACGTCGGTCGGCCGGACGGCTTCGTGGGCGTCCTGAACATTTTCGCCCCTGGATTTATACACAGGCGGTTTTTCGGGCAGGTAGGGCCCCTTGAAATTCTTTCCGATATAACTGCGGGCCATTTCGATCGCTTCGGGAGCGAGGCGGACGGAATCCGTCCGCATGTAGGTGATGAGGCCGACGTTTCCCTGGCCCCGACCGAGGTTCACACCTTCATAGAGGGACTGGGCGATGGACATCGTCCGCTTGGCGCCGTAGCGCAGCTTGGTTGAGCACTCCTGCTGGAGCGTGCTCGTGATGAACGGGGGGCGCGGCCTTTGCCGGCGCTCGCGCCGTTCGACCTTGGAGACCTGCAGCTTGGCGTTTTCGATGATTGAGGCGAGCTCGCGCGCCCGCTCCTCGTTTGGGATTTCGGGCTCTTCGTCGTTGATTCGGTGAAGTTTGGCTTCGAAAGAAGGCGTTGTTCCCGATTTTTCCACAAACGTGGTGATCGTCCAGTATTCTTTCGGCTCGAAGGCATCAATCTCGTTTTCGCGCTCGCACAGGAGGCGCAGCGCCACCGACTGGACCCGCCCGGCGCTGAGGCCGAAGGCAACCTTGTTCCACAGAATTTCTCCGGACAGCTTGAAGCCCACGATCCGGTCGAGCTTGCGGCGCGTCTCCTGGGCGTCGACTTTTTTCTGGTCGATCCGCCCGGGATGGGAGAGGGATTCGCGGACGGCGCGCGGGGTGATCTCATTGAATGAGACCCGGTAAAGGTCGCTGTTCTTGCCCTGTTCCCGGAGGATTTCCTGGATGTGCCAGGCGATGGCTTCCCCCTCGCGGTCCGGGTCGGGCGCCAGGTAGATCTCCTTCGCCGTCCGGGCGGCGGCCCGCAACTCGGTGATCGCCTTTTTCTTGGTCGGGATCTCCCCGTATTCCCCCTGAAAATTCCCGTGAACATCGATCCCCATCTTGCGCTCGCCTGTTTTGAGAAGGTCGCGGACGTGTCCCTTGGAGGCCACGATGTTGAATTCGGGCCCCAAGAATTTCTGGATGGTCCGAACCTTCGTAGGGGACTCGACGATCAAAAGCTTGGTCGCTTTCGAGTTCGAAGATGCCTTTTTGGCGGCGGCTTTTTTGGGGGTTCTTTTGGGGGTTCCCTTTTTCGCCTTGGCTTTCGGGGCTTTCGCTGTCTTTTTCTTGACGGTTTTTTTTGCCATATCTCTTACTTGGATGGGCGGACTTTAGAAATTCCCAGTATCTCCCTTACGGTTTCGCTCAGCGCGTCCCGGCGATCCTTCAGGAGAATAAGGAGCGTAATGGTTTTCACTTCTTCCAGGCCGATTTCCTCGGCGGCCAGGTCAATGCAGCGCTGAATGATTTCCTCGCGCAGAAAATCATCGATGACGCCGTTGTTATAAAGGCGGAGGATGAGGCCGTGTGCCGCAGGAGAAAAAGCGAGACGCTCTTCGGGGTGCAGGATGCGAACGGCCGCCCCCCTGCTGCTTCTCGAATAGCTCTCCGCGTAGTCTCCCCGTTCCCCCAGGATTTGCTGAACCCAGGAAAGGGCATCGTATATTTCATCTGGCTGGAAACCGTGACTTCCCAGCGCCTGGGTCAATTCGTGTTCATCGTTCAGGATGTTGCTTCCCTGGAGAGATATCTCCACCAGGATGCGCATCATGTCGTACATCCGCTCTCTCATGATTTCCACCTTGTCATTGTTTCAACGCTCCGGAGAGAGGAAAAATGCCATTGATTCGCCGATACGCCTCACGCCCTTTCGTAGAGGCCGCCTTCGGTCTGGTGCAGGAACCCTTGGAGTTCAAGCCGGAGGAGAATACCCGAAACATCTTCCGGTGCAAATCGGGCTTCCCTTGTCAGCCCCTCGACGGTGTTGGGGCCGCTTCCAAGCAGCTCAAATACGGCTTTTTCCTCCGGGGACAGGGAAGGGGGAGGAGAGACGGCCGGGGGGTTGGATTCAGGGGAGATACGGCCACCCCCGGCCGGGCGGTTTTCAGGTGTCAGGGGGGCAATTTCTCCCTTCAGGTATGCAGGCAATACCTGGAGAACGTCGCTGGCCGATTCGACCAGATGGGCTCCATCCTTGAGTATCCGGTGGCAACCGGAACTTCGGGAGGAATCAACCGGACCGGGGACCGCCATCACTTCACGGCCCTGTTCCAGGGCAAGCCGGGCGGTCAGCAAGGCGCCGCTCCTCAAGGCGGCCTCGACAACGATTGTTGCCAGGGAGAGGCCGCTAATGAGCCGGTTTCGTCTCGGGAAATTCTCCGGGCGGGGGAGCGTTTCCCAGGACAGTTCGGTGACGACGGCGCCGCTCGAGGCGATGCGATCCCGCAGCTCTTCGTGGCCCGCGGGGTAATTGACTCCAAGGCCGCACCCCAGCACGCCTATCGTCCGCCCGCCCGCCTCCAGCGCCGCCTGATGGGCTTCGGCGTCGATTCCGCGGGCGAGGCCGCTCACGATGGTGACTCCCTGCGCGGCCAGCGAGCCGGCTAAATCCCGCGCTATTCGGCGCCCGTAGCGGGTGGGGTTTCGCGTTCCGACGATTGCGACCCCCAGATCGTCGGCCTTGCGGATTTCCCCTTTCAGGAAGAGGGCGCCCGGCGCGGCGTATATCTGCCGGAGGGTTTCGGGAAACGAAGGGTGGTCCCGGGTGAGGAGCGAGACGCCCTGCGATTCCGCTTCGCGCCGAAGGCGGTGGGCGATGTCTCCCGGAGCCTCATGCCGAAGGGTATCTCCGGCCTTTTGCCCGGCGATTCGGGTGAAGTCGGCTCTGGGGGCCGCGAGGGCAGCCAGAGGGTCTCCGAAGGCCTCTGTTAGCTTCTGGAGCCGCTCGGGCGACATCCCCGGCAGGGTTTGAAGCACGAGCCATGCGTCCGAAACATCCGGGGCGCTCTGGCCCCAGGCCTGAATTATTCCTGCCCACCCGTTCATGAGTTCCTCAGATATCAGCGTGTTTTGCGGACCGGACCGGCCATATGCAGGCATCGCCGGTCAAAGTCCCTGCGATCTGATACCACGAGAGAGGCGTAACGTGTCAAGGTGAAATCAGAAAAAAAACGAAAAAAGGTCGAAACTTACACAAATTACCCGGAACATCGGACGTGGAAACCGCACAAGAGGGAGGAAAACCTAGCGGCGATTGTTGTTGCTCGTATGATTCAACGTTTGGAGCCGTTTCCGGGCTCTCGAGGTCAGGGCATGACTCGGGTACTTCTGGATGAGTTTCTCGAATTCCAGGGCGGCCTTGCGGGTATATTTGATGCCCATGTATGCGAGCCCCTTTTTATATAGGGCGTCGGGAACCTTCCGGCTGGCAGGGTATCGGCTGATGACCTTCTGGAACTCCTTTAAAGAGGTCGGGAAATCCCGCATGTCGT
>CAMYJL010000369.1 GCA_947258645.1 uncultured Nitrospinota bacterium | reverse complement strand
GGCGCTACCTTCGTTTCTCGTTCGTTGGATGCGCATACGACGCATTTGGGCGAAACCCTGGCCAAGGCAGCCGCGCATAAGGGCACATCCTTTATTGAGGTCTATCAAAACTGCGTCATCTTCAATCCTAGCCGTAATTTTCGGTCTTTCCTGCATTCTTCATATTGGACATGGCCAGAAATGACGTCCCAATGGTCCCCTTGATGAGACTGGAGTTGCCATAACACCCAAGCAAATGTCGCCATCCCAAATGTGGCCAAAGCCTTTGCTTTCACTATAGTATTCTCCTCACTCTTGAATCTTCCTGAAAAAAAATCTTCAACTTCAGAACCATCTGGCCACACACTTTCCGTAGTGTTGCTCATGACCGTAATCGTTTGATTCAAAGAAAAGGTTCCGTAGGACTTTTTGAAACTTCACCTTTCAAAATATGGTGTGCATGGCAAATTGCTCATTCGGCCAATATAAATGGCCCGAGTTTTCGGGAGGCACAGGAATAAATCACATGATTCTCCGGGTGTGCTCCGTAATCAGTGGCTACCCCTAGAGTGAATACCTCAAGAAGGTCGATTAATTGGACCCGGCGGATGTTTCAGGCCTTGGTGTCTGCTTCATGGGCACAATCAAATGTGGATGGCCCGCGGGGGTGTTCTGAGAATTCGCAACCTACAGAAAATCAAAAAGATATCGGGTCCTATTTTCCGGTAGATTAATTCCGGGATTCAGGATAGAGATGTGGGAGCTGAAACCTTCGCCTCGCCTGGAGCCAAAAGAGAAAACGTATGATGTCATTTTCAAATGAAATCGAACACACTCCTCAGATTGCCTATTTTTCCATGGAGATAGGGCTCGATTCTGAAATTCCCACCTACAGTGGCGGCCTGGGCGTACTTGCTGGAGATACGCTTCGTGCAGCTGCAGACCTACGTGTCCCTATGGTTGGAATTTCCCTTGTCCACCGTAAGGGTTACTTTAGACAGGGCCTGGATACTTGGGGCAATCAGATTGAGCGTCCAGTCGAATGGATACCCGAAAGGTTTCTTTCTCCTATATCTCATCGTGTGACGATTGAGATTGAGGGACGTCCAGTACAGATTCGGGCATGGCGTTACCTTGTCGAGGGAGTATCCGGCTTTCAGATTCCCGTTTATTTTCTCGATACGAATCTTCCAGAAAATCAGGCGGAGGATCGGGTGCTTACCGATCATCTCTACGGAGGGGATCAGCGATACCGTTTATGCCAAGAGGTCGTTCTTGGTATGGGTGGGATCGTGATGCTCTACGAATTGGAGTTCCGAGATCTTCGCACCTACCATATGAACGAGGGTCATTCTGCCTTTCTCACACTTGCGCTCTTAGAAGAGAAAATGAAGAGCCGCGACCTGCTTTCGGCAACCGAGGAGGATATGGATTCGGTTCGCGATCAGTGTGTTTTCACGACGCACACGCCGGTTTCTGCGGGGCACGATCAGTTTCCAATTGGCCTGGCCAGCAGTGTCTTGGGAGAGAAAAGGGCAAAGGCAATCATGAACAGTGGCTGTTGCCTCGAACACACTTTGAACATGACCCATCTCGCCTTATTTTTCTCCCGCTTCATTAATGGTGTCGCGATGCGACACTGGCAGATCTCGAGTGACATGTTCCCAAGCTATCCAATTAACTCCATTACGAACGGTGTGCATGCGGTTTCATGGACATCTCCTCCCTTTGAGGAACTTTTTGACCTTCTCATCCCGGAATGGCGCCACCAGAACTTCAATCTCCGGTATGCAGTCGGGATTCCTCTCCCGGAAATCCGGAAAGCCCACAGAAAAGCCAAAAAAGAGCTGCTCAACGAAGTGGCGCTGCGTACGAACGTTAATTTAAACCCGGACGCCTTCACCATCGGATTTGCCCGGCGTGCGACGCCCTACAAGCGTGCGAATATGCTTTTCTCCAATCCAGATCGGCTTCGAGATATCGTAAAGGAGTGCGGGCCGATCCAAATCATCTATGGGGGAAAAGCCCATCCACGTGACGAAGGCGGAAAAGACATGATCCGCCAAATTTTCAGCGCTTCGGCCTCGCTTCGAGACGTCATTCCTATCGTGTATCTCGAAGAGTATGATATCGCTGTGGCGAAAAAACTTTGTGCAGGAGTGGATCTATGGCTCAATACGCCAGAGCGACCTCTAGAAGCTTCCGGAACAAGCGGAATGAAGGCGGCGCTGAACGGAGTTCCCAGTTTCAGCGTCTTGGACGGATGGTGGATTGAAGGCCATTACGAGGGGGTGACCGGCTGGGCCATTGGTAACGGTCCCTACGGAAAAGAATCGCTCACCCAGGAAGTCGAGTCGCTCTACCACAAACTGGAATTCGACATCCTCCCCCTCTATTACCAGCGGTCGGAAGAGTTCGATCGCATTATGCGAGCGGCCATATCATTGAATGGCTCATTTTTCAACACGCATCGAATGGTGTTGCAGTACTTGGAGAATGCTTATTCGCTCCAAAGGTCGGGAAAAATGATGGAGTCAAATTCGCAGTAATGATCTTCTTCTATATTCGAATGATGAAACTGAAATGTTTTGGCCTTAAAAAAATAGTTGCGGGAATTGAAATGCACGCTCCAAGAAGGTGTGCAGTGAAACAGCAGCCTTGCGATCATCGGCTTGTTTTGTCCCTTGGTGCCAAAGCATGAACGTTTGGCCGGGCGAGCCTTATCCTTTAGGCGCAAACTGGGATGGCGCCGGGGTCAATTTCGCCCTTTTTTCCGAAAACGCAACCAAAGTCGAGCTTTGCATTTTTGAAAGCCCCAATTCCGGAAAAGAAACCGCTCGCATCCCTATGACAGAGCAGACGCATTTTATCTGGCATTGCTATTTGCCGCAGGCCAGGCCGGGTCTTCTCTATGGATTCCGTGTGAGTGGTCCGTATGACCCGCATAGGGCTCACCGCTTCAACCCCTCTAAGCTTCTTTTGGACCCCTATGCGAAGGCGATCACCGGAAACTTCCGCTGGAACGATTCCCTTTTCGGGTACACGGTGGGACGCTCGATTGATGATCTCAGCGTGGATGGCCGAGACAGCGCGGAATATATGCCCAAATGCGTCGTGATCGATCCAACGTTCAGTTGGGGGGATGACCCTCCGCTGCGGACCCCTTGGCATAAGACCATCATCTACGAAATGCATGTGAAGGGTTTCACGGCAACGCATCCGGAGGTTCCTCCCGAAATTCGGGGTACTTTTGCCGCGTTAACTTGTCCGGCCGTCATTGATTATCTGAAGGAACTCGGAGTCACGGCCGTTGAGCTGATGCCCGTTCATCATTCCATTCCGGAACGGGATTTGGTCGAGCGGGGCCTCACCAACTACTGGGGCTACAATTCCATCGGATTTTTTGCGCCGGATGTCCGGTATTCAAGCGACGGAAACCTGGGAGAGCAGGTCGGTGAGTTCAAAACCATGGTGAAAACCTTTCACCGTGAAGGGATCGAGGTCATTCTGGACGTG
>CAMYJL010000368.1 GCA_947258645.1 uncultured Nitrospinota bacterium | reverse complement strand
TAGTTGTTGTCGTCGAAGAACATCATTCCGATAACCTCGACACCGTGCGCCTTGGCCTCCAGCTGCGGCAGGATCATCTTCCCCAATTTATAGCTGGCCGTATGGCCGGACGTAGCAAAAACGTACGCCACCTTCATCGCAGACTCCCCTCTGCAGAAAACAATAGAGAATCCATGCGGATTCATTTCTATGAACAATCTAAGAGTTTATACCGGAACCTTGAAGCGAATTCACCTGCAGCGCGCTAGAGCAGACGCTCCAGCCGTTCGCAGGCTTCGGGGGGAAGAGGCTCGCCGTCCGAGACGGCGGCGTTCTCGGCCACGCGCTCGACCTTGCTCGTCGCGGGGATGATGGTCGAGACGGCAGGGTCGGCGAGCAAATACTTGAGAAGCGCCTGGCCGGGCGTTCTCACCCCGTAGGGCGCGAGAATGGAAAGGTCGGCCTTCGACAGAGGCCCGAGCAGGAGGTTCCGGTTGAAGAGCGGCGCAATCGGGGTCATGACGATGACGCCCAGGTTCATCTCCCGCGCCAGCGGGAGGATTTCCCTCCGGCAGCTCCTCTCGCCCAGATGATAGGGAATCTGGACCGCGTCGAAATCACCCGTCCGCATGGCCTCGAGCACCTCGGGATAGTTCGAGACGCGGTAGTCTGTGATGCCGATATAACGGATGCGGCCTTCCGCCTGAAAAGCCTTGAGGACGGGCGTCACCTCCCGCCACCCCGCCATGTTGTGAATCTGAAACAGGTCGATCACGTCCGTCCGGAGAAGCTCGAACGATCGCTCGATGCTCGCGCGGGCCGCGCGGGCGCTGCTCTCCAGCACTTTCGTCGCGATGAGCGCCTCGTCGCGCCGCTCCTCCAGCGCGATGCCCAGAACGCGCTCGGCCTCGCCGTACATCGGGGCGGTGTCGAAAAAATTGTAGCCATGACCCAGGGCTTCTTCCGCGATGCGGGCGCAGTGCGCGTCGGCGGTGCGGCCCGAGACGTCGAACGTCTGCCAGGTGCCCATCCCGATCTCGCTGACGCGAAGGCCCGTCCGCCCGAGGGTGCGGCATTCCATCGCTATCGTTTTTTCTCGACGAGCAGCATCAGTTTTTGGGCATCATCAAAGTCGGCTTTCAGGCCGAGCGCCTTGTCCAGATTCTTTTTGGCGGACGGTATTTGATCCTGATGAAAAAGCGCGAGGGCGAGGTTGTAGTAGAGGACAGGATCCTTGGAGTCGATCTCAAGAGCGCGCTGGTAGCTTTTGACCGCCTCTCCGTACATTTTTTCCCGGCGCAAAGTGATTCCAAACTCGTTGAGGGTGTGTTTGTTATCGTCCTCATACAGGTCATCGATATCCGTCATTTTGGAGAAGACTTCCTTCGCTTCCTCCGTTCTCCCCTGTGCCACATAAGTTTTTCCGAGACCCAGATTGGCCCTGACATCTTTATCATCCATCTTCAGCACATTTCCAAACTCATATTCGGCGCTGTGAAATTCTTTTCTTTCCAGATGGAGCTCGCCCTCACGGACTAATTTCTCGCGCTTTCTCTCCTCGGGCGTTTTCTCCGGCTCTTTTTCTTCGACCAGTGATTTGATGAACCGTTTTTCAAAATTCTCGAAGGAAAGGCGCTCGGCCTCCATCCCCGTGGACGCCCCGTCCAGGCGCAGGAATTCCAGTATGATGGCATCGCCATCCTGCTTTACCCAGTACTTGACCTCTTCCTTCAGGCCACCCGTTAGAATTTTTTCTTCGTGGTACACACCCTCGACAAAATCTTCCGACACCGTTCGCATCTCCAGAAAAAGATCATAACCCGGGTTTTCGCCTCTCCGGTCCCCGGCGGAACATATCCCCAAGGGAGGAGTTTCAGCTCAGCGCCCTGTGCAAAATACCGCGAAAACCCTCGTACACGGCTTCGCCATAGGCTGGGGGGGCATGCACTTCCGTAATTTTACCATTTTCTATCTTCTTCTCGGAGGCATAAGGATTGTGAACAACCTCCCCGGACCCCAAAAACAGCGTCGGGCTCGTCATCGGGAGGCCGTCTTCGTCCCGAAGGCGCATGGCCTCCTTGTAGTCGGCAACAATCGCCTCCTTATATTTTCGCTCGCCCAGCTCGGCCCGGATGGACCCGGCGTCGAGCCCCGATTCCGAGGCGATCTCGCAAAGAACGTCCTCGTCGTCGATCCGCCTGCCCTCATAGAAGAACGCCCGGCGGAGGTTCAGATCATACACCCGCGCCTTCTCCGGATCCTGCGCGTAGCCGCTCTCGTAGGCCTCGAAGGCCAGGAGCGTGGTCCGCAGGTACTCCTCGTGGGGCCACCCCCGGCAGAGGCAGAGCGGCTCCTGGACCGCAATGAGCGGCCACTCCTGATCCACGATATGGCGCGGCGCGGGCCGCTCATTGATGTATTCGAGCGAAAACGCCCGCCAGCGCAGGACAATCCGCCCGCCGAACTCGCCGATGACATGATCCAGCCGCGCCGCGGCCAGATAGGCCCAGGGTCAGTGATATTCGTGAAATATCTCGATGACCGATTTTTCCGCCATTTCTTTTCCTCTCCGGTCCCCTCATGGCCGATAATCAAACGAAGAGATAGTAGCGGACCCGCTTCCGCGCTGACAACAAGGTTGGAGCCCGGCGGGGGGAAAGTTGTAGGATTCCCCTTGGCGCGGGCGCCCACCGCCCGAAACGAGGGTGAAACCTTGCGCCGTTCCGCCATATTCCGCCGAATCATTATTTATATTTTCCCTGCGGTGCTGCTGATGGGCTTCTTCGGATTCCTGGAAAACGCGCTTCTCTATCATCCCTTCCGGGATATCGAGATCACGCCCGCCGAATACGGCACCCCCTTTGAGAATGTTCATTTCACCGCCGCGGACGGAACGAAGCTCCACGGCTGGTACACCCCGCCAGCGGAGGCCAACGGACCCGTCCTCCTCTGGGCGCACGGCAACGCGGGCAACCTCACCCACCGCGCCGAAAACATCGCCGCCATCCGGCGCGAAATCGGCGCCGGTGTTTTCCTGTTCGACTACCGGGGCTACGGCCTAAGCGAGGGAAAGCCGGGAGAGGAAGGCCTCTACATGGATGCCCGCGCCGCCTACGCCTGGCTGCGCGGCCGCGTGCCCCCCGGACGCATCTTTCTCTTCGGGCGCTCACTCGGGGCGGCGGTGATGGTGAAACTCGCGGCCGAAGGTTTCGAGGCGCGCGGCCTGATCCTCGAAAGTCCGTTCGAGAGCCTGCTCTCGATGGGAAAATCGATCCTCCCCTTCCTCCCCGTGAGCTGGTTCATCAGCCAGACCTTCGACAACGCCGCCCTGATTCCCGCCGTCAAGATGCCCGTCTTTGTCCTCCACGGCGACGCCGACGAGATCGTCCCCTTTGCGCAGGGCCAGCGTGTCTTCGCCTTGGCGCCCGAGCCCAAGCGCTTCCACCGCATCACGGGCGCGAGCCACAACGACACCTACATCGCCGGGGGTGCGGCCTACTGGGCCGCCTGGCGGGCGTTCATCGAAT
>CAMYJL010000367.1 GCA_947258645.1 uncultured Nitrospinota bacterium | reverse complement strand
GTTCCGGTGGAAAACGCCCTGGAGGGCACGGTCAACATCACGCTGGACCGGCTCATCGACTCGCCGCTGCAGATCGTCGGCTCGGTGCTGCTCCCCATCGATATTCATCTGCTCACCAACGCCGGGAGCCTCGATAAAATCCGGTATGTGAAGAGCCATCCGCACGCCGTGGCCCAGTGCCGCCCCTGGCTTCAGAAGCATCTGCCCGGCGCCGTGGTGGAAACGGTGGACAGTACGTCCCTGGCGGCCCAGGAAGCGGGCCGGAATCCCGAATGGGCCGCGCTGGGCAGCCGCATGGCGGCGGAGAAATTCGGCCTTGATGTGCTGGTCGAAAAGCTGGACTCGGAGAGCATCAACGTGACCCGCTTTTTCGTGCTGGGGCGGGAGGCGCCCGCGCCCTCGCATCCGGCCGGGACGAGCATTCTTTTCGTCCTCAAGAACGAGCCGGGAACGCTTTATGATGCGTTGGGCGCCATTGCCAGCCGGGGACTCAACATGACCAAGATTGAATCGCGCCCCTCGCGGCGGCGGGCATGGGATTATGTTTTTTTCATGGATATCGAAGGGCACGCGGAAGAACCGAACCTGGCGGCGGGACTCGCCGAGCTTCGGGAGAAGGCGGAATTTTTCCGGCTGCTGGGTTCCTACCCGGTGAGACGGGCATGACGGAGTGCAGGAAAAGATGAAGATGCGGAATGCCCGCGCGGCGGAAGACATTGCCGTTTATCAGCCCGGAAAGCCGGTGGAAGAGCTTGAGCGCGAACTCGGCATTTCCGATTCCATCAAGGTCGCTTCGAACGAGAATCCGCTCGGCCCCTCGCCCCTCGCCCTGGAAGCGGCGGGGAAGGCGCTCGCCGAGATCCACCGCTATCCCGATGGCGGCGGCTATTATCTCAAGCGCGCCCTCGCAGAGTTCCACGGCCTCGCGCCCGAGAACTTCATCCTCGGCAACGGGACGAACGAGGTGATCGAGATCCTGGCCCACGCCTTTTTCGACGAAGGCGACCCCGTCGTTGTCTCAGAGGGTGCTTTCATCGTCTATCAGATCGTCTCCCAGCTTTCGAAATGTGAGATCCGCACCGCTCCCATGCGCGACTACACGCACGATCTCAAGGCGATGGCCGATATCGTGTGCGAGAGGACGAAGGCGGTGTTCATCGCCAATCCGAACAATCCCACCGGCACCGGCGTCGGCGAAGAGGTGCTCCGCCGCTTCCTCGGGCGGGTTCCCGAGCGAACGATTGTCATGATCGATGAGGCCTACTGCCATTACGTCCGGCGGGAGGATTTTCCCGATGCGGTCAAGTTGGTTGAAGAGTTTCCCAACGTCGTTGCCACGCGGACCTTCTCCAAGGCCTACGGGCTCGCGGGCCTCCGGATCGGCTACGGCGTCGCCCGGCCCGAGGTGGCCGAGGTGATGAACCGGATGCGCGAGCCGTTCAACGTCAACTCCCTCGCACTCGCGGCGGCCAAGGCGGCCCTCGGGGATGTGGCGCACGTCGAGCGGAGTGTCCGCGTGAACGACGAAGGGCGGGAGTTTTTCGTCCGCGAGCTGGCGGCGCTGGGCATTCCCTTTGTTCCCACCCAGGGGAATTTCCTGATGACCGAGGTGGAAGACGGCGGGAAGGTTTACGAGGGCCTTTTGCGCGAGGGCGTGATCGTCCGCCCGGTGGCTGCTTACGGCTTTCCCGGGCACGTCCGGATTTCCATCGGTACGCCGGAGGAAAACCGGCGGACCATCGAAGCCCTCGCCAAGGTCATGGGGAAGTAGTACAAAACGGACGCGCATTATTCGCTTCCTTGCCGGCGCTTCATCACCCGGCACGCCAACCTGAACGGAATTTTCGGAATGGGTACGCTTTTTCAGCAGATGACGATCATCGGCGTCGGACTCATCGGGGGTTCTCTCGCCCGGGCCGCCCGGGAGCGAGGACTGGTGGGGCGCTTCGTCGGGGCGGGGCGCCGGATCGAGAATCTGGAGAAGGCGCTCGAACTCGGGGTCGTCGATCAGATTGAAACCGACCACATGGCGGCTGTTCGCGGCTCGGACATCGTCGTGCTCGGAACGCCCGTTCAGGCGGCGGTCCGGGTGGCGCGCGATATCCTTCCGGCGATGGAGGAGGGCGCCATCCTCACCGACGTGGGAAGCGTCAAGGCCCCCTTCGTCCGGGCGGTGGAGGAGATGGCGCTCGGGAGCGTGCGCTTTGTCGGCGGGCATCCCATCGCCGGCACCGAACAATCCGGCGTGGAGGCGAGCTTCGCCACGCTGTACGAAGGGCACCGGACGATTCTCACCCCCACGGAAAATTCTTCGCCTGAAGCGGTGGCGGCGCTTCGGGCCCTCTGGGAGGCTGTCGGGGCGCATGTCGATATTCTCGACCCGGAAAGACACGATCGCATTCTTGCCGACATTTCCCACCTTCCGCATCTTGTCGCCTATGCTCTCGTGAACGCCGCCCTCGGTGGAGGGGGGATTACCTATGCCGCGGGCGGGTTCCGCGATTTCACGCGGATCGCTTCGAGCAATCCCGAGATGTGGCGCGAGATCAGCCTGGACAACCGCGAGGCTCTGCTCGCCTCCCTTCGCGGGTTTGAAGAAAGGCTTGCGGAGCTCAAAAGTGCCGTGGAGCGTGGGGATGGGGATGCGCTGGATGAGGCCTTCCAGCGTGCCAAAGAGGGGCGGGACAATTGGTTGCGCGAGAAGGGCTGGTCGTGAGCGGACAGGCATCCCGGAACGGGGCGGGAATCGTCATTCCGGTGGATGGCCCGGCGGGCTCCGGAAAAAGCACGATGGCCAAGATTATCGCGGAGCGCCTGGGATGGGACTACCTGGAGTCGGGCGCCCTCTACCGGGCGGTGGGGCTCAAGGTCCTGGAGTCGGGTGGAGACCCAGACAATCCCGATGAAGCGGCCCGGCAGGCGGGGGCCCTTCGCTTTGAATGCCGGAAAACGCCGGATGGATGGCGAAATTTCCTCGATGGGGAGGATGTGACGGACAAATTGCGGGAAGAGCGCGTAAGTGATTCATCTTCAAAGGTTTCTGCCGTCCCGGCGGTTCGGGAGGCCCTCCTTGCGTTCCAGCGGGGCTACGGCAGGGAGCGGGGTGCTCTGCTCGATGGAAGGGATATTGGGACGGTCGTTTTTCCGGAAGCACGGTTGAAGTTTTTCATGGACGCCGACATTGAAATACGTATTAGTAGACGTTTCAATGAGTTAAGGGAAAAAAAGATCGATTTTGACCAGGAGAAGATGGCGGCGAATCTCCGCGCGCGGGACAAGCGGGATCGTGAGCGGACGACGGCTCCTTTGCGCCCGGCGGATGACGCGATTCCCATCGATACTTCAAATAAGACAATTGACCAAATTCTGGAATACATGATTGGTGAAATTTGCCGGGAATATGGCCAACTCATTGACCTTAGATGAGTTGTCTTGACACGATGTGGGCTCGTGCAGTAGTCTTCGTTCTTCCGTAAAGGATCTCTGAGCCGTTGCCGGGAATTGGGGTCTTGGCCGGCCA
>CAMYJL010000366.1 GCA_947258645.1 uncultured Nitrospinota bacterium | reverse complement strand
CTCGCCCTCGCCCACTTCGACGTAGGCCATTTCGGCATCAAGGACTTTCACGCGCTTGCGGGGGTAGGGGTCGGTGGCAAGGTTTGGGGGCGAAGTCATGAAATCTCCTCGGACAAAATTCTAGGTCGTCACGAAAGATATGATCATTTGCGAGGAAAGCCACGAAAATTCAACGTTTTATTCCAACATATCCCATCACCTGGAACTGGAATTCCAGCGGCTCTAAAGCCTATACCTTCGCCACACCCTTCGCCCGGTAAAGTTCAAGCTTGTCCTCATCCAACGTAACGCCCAGACCCGGTTCCTGGGGGACAGGGATTCGACCTCTCCTGATATCCAGCGGCCGATCTACTACATCGTCTTTCATCTTTTCCGGACCAACAGATTCGATCTCGGGGAGAAGAGCGGAGGAGGTAGCGGCCACGTGAATTTCGGCTAATGTGTAGACCGTCAGTCCAAATCCATGCCCTATGACGAGACGCATACCCGCTGCTTCGGCCGTACTCATTACCTCTCGAGTGGCGATCAGCCCGCCCTGTTTCATCACCTTTACTTTGACGATGTCAGCCGCTTCCAATTGAATAATATTCAGAAGACTGTCGTGTCCGTACAAACATTCATCGGCCATGACCGGAAAGCCTATCGAACGTCTGATCCGGGCCAATCCCTCCAGATTGTCCCGAGGAACAGGCTGCTCGAAAAGAACGGGGTTCGCTTGTTCCACCTCTCTGGCCAGGGTAACAGCATCCTCCACACGACCGTAAGACTCATTCGCGTCAATACGAATATGCATGGCATCGCCAACCGCTTCCCATACAGCAAGGACACGGGCCGAATCCGACGCCATATCTCCCGACGCCTTCACTTTGCATGAAGTCCATCCCCTTTCGCAAAAATCGCGTGCCTTGGCGGCAGCCGCTTCCGGAGACTGAATCCCGATCCATCCATTAAAGAAAATCTCTTCCCGCACGGCACCACCCAAAAGCTCATGCAGGGGAACGCCCAACGCTTTCCCATGAATATCGGCCATAGCGGTGTCCAGGGCGGATTTTGCCTCGTAGAATCCGGATGTGGTTTCCTCCATCAGGCGTGTCGCCTTGCGTGCCCGGAACGGGTCCGCTCCCAACAGGGCGGGACCGAGAATGCGCTCGATCACTTCTGCGGTCTCATCTCGTCCCACCAATGAGTAACCGGTGAGGGGCGCAACGTCACCGATCCCTTCAATTCCTTCATCCGTCCGGATTCGCACAAGAACACACGGTTGGATATCGGGCTGAACGTCATGAGCCTGATGAGCGATTTCGAAAATCCCCTTCATGGGCATATCCACCCGATACGCTTCAACCGAAGAGATTTTCATTTGGCATGCTCCTAGCCGGGTCAGAGTCCCGAAAAAAGGAATTCTAGCAGAGGTAAGTCAGGGCGCCTCTGGGCCCTACTCCCTATAAATCTTCCATTAACCGGAGATATGACCTTCCAAATTCTACGGTCCGGACGATGAAATGCAACCAAGAGGCTGTTGAATGATCAAAGAGTATACGTTGAATTTCTTTCAAACCTAACTTAAGATAGGAGTTTAAGAAAATCTCCATTATTATTCCGTAACCACTCTGCCCAGATAATCCTGGAGGCCTTGGGAATCAATGGAAATCATCCATAACCTGGGGGGATTTCACCTTCGGGTCATTATGGCCATTGTGGTAATCATTCTATTTAGCTGGTCCCTCATAAGAAGCCATCAGATCAAGTTTCGAGACGTCTCGCTTTACCTCCCCCTATGTGTCGTATCCGTTTTCGTTCTTCTCAAGCCTTCCATTATTGACCAATTTCTTGACCTCGGCCGCATTCGCACCATCCCACTCGGAGCCGCCGTCGTCTGGCTTCTCTTTGCCCAGCTTTTCTGGTTGGCTGCAATTCTAATCCTGCGGGAAAGATCTCATACACAGATTGATCGGTACCACAATCTCGTACGCGCTTTGAGCGCAGAAAGAGAGATGGCCGGGAAAAATATTGACCCCGCCAAATTCCATGAAATTATGGTGGTTCTTCCTGCTTATCGCGAAGAAGACAACATCGCCCAAGTTTTGGAGCAAATACCGGAGGAATTCGATGGCCACGCCATGGGAGTCCTTGTGGTTGTGGATGGTCTGGAAGATCCGACTTATAACGTCATCCGAAACCGATTTCCGAATGCGATCGCCCTCCGGCAATTTGTCCAGATCGGACAGGGAGCCGCACTTCAACTCGGATATCGATTTTGCGCGGCAAATGGGGTGCGTATTGTCGTATCCATGGATGCAGACGGCCAGCATTCTCCGGAAGACCTCTCCGCCGTCCTCCAGCCTGTTCTTTCTGGCGAATACGATATTGTGATAGGAAGCCGCATCCAGGGCGGATGGGTGAAGGAAAGCCTCTGGCGCTTTGTCGGCCTCCATTTATTCGGTTTCCTCATAAAATATGTATTGGGAGTCAATTCCTGGGATTGCACGAACAACTACCGGGCGTTTCTGTTGAAACCCGTGATGAAGCTGGGATTGGTAGAATCTCAATACCAATCCTTGGAGTTTATATTCAAAGCCCATCGGGCGGGCCTTCGCATCGGAGAAGCTCCCGTCCGTGTCCTGGCCCGAAGTTCCGGAACAAGCAAAAAGGGAAGCACCATTTATTACGGATACCAATTCCTGAAAAGATTGGTACGATACACTTTCAGGAAGTAATTCGGTTGAAAACACTCCAGGACGCCACGACTCTTGCTCACTCCAGGTTCAAAGACGAAGGTCCCATGAGGCCCATGACCGAAGGCGGGATAACCTCCCAATCCATCATCGAATATCATTCAGATCTCAACCGCCCCTTTCTTGCGAGGATATATTGAGTGAAATGGCTCATTTCGGGTGGTTGTGGATTTCTCGGAACCAACTTGATTGAAAAATTACGAAGGGAGGGGGGACACACAGTACGAGTTATCGATAATTTGTCGCTCAGCACTGAAAAAACTCCGGAAGAAATTTTCTCCTGCGACATCGAGTTTCTCAAACATGAACCTTTTCCCCTGAATGAGAACGGGACAATCCAAGTTATCAATGGTGACATTCGAGACGCGAATTTGGCCATCCAAGCGGCCAGTGGAATGGATGTCATCGTTCACTTTGCCGCAAATGCAGGCGTGATGCAGTCCCTGGAAGATCCTCGAAACGATCTGGAAACCAACGTCATCGGCACCTTCAACTATCTTGAGGCGGCTCGGATCAACAAGGTCAAACGGTTTATCCTCGCCTCATCGAGTGCGGCAATCGGCGATTGCAGACCCCCGGTTCATGAGGAAATGCCAGCGCACCCCAAATCGCCATATGGAGCGAGCAAACTTACAGGAGAAGCCTACTGCTCCGCCTACCACCAAAGTTTTGGAATTGACACGGTGGTCCTGCGATTTAGCAATGTTTATGGACCTCGCTCGACGCACAAGGGAAGCGTCGTAGCGAAGTTCATCAGAGATGCGATGGAAGGAAAATCGCTAATCGTTTACGG
>CAMYJL010000365.1 GCA_947258645.1 uncultured Nitrospinota bacterium | reverse complement strand
ACTCCCAGGCGGACGTCCGATCGGGACAATTCCTTCAGCCGCGCGTGGTAGGGATGGTAGTAGCGCTCCAGAAGGGCGACGGCGACGTTTTCGGGCAACGGCGTCCTGTACACCGGAACGTCCCAGCAGGTGTGGGTTTTGATCACCCCGTCCTTCCGCCGGTCGTCCTCCGCCCGGTTCAGATCAACGATGGCGCGCGCCACATCGGTCGTGGCGAAGGCGGCTACCTCTGATTCGACCGCGTAGATTTCCCCCGCGAACTCATCTCCGTCTTTTTTAATCTCGTCTTCTGTCAGGGCGCAGTGGGGGAGCGCTTCCGGGGGCACGCACAGCCCCGCGTGGGGCAGCGATATCAACAAAGGAAGTTTCAACGGCGCGGGCCGCTCGCGGAGCCGTCCCGGCGCGGGTCCGCCACCCCGATGTATCTGTCCCTCTCGCGCATGACGAGCTGAACGCAGCCCATGTAGAAGGAATACGGATCGCGCTCGTCGATCTCGTAGCCGAACTGGCTGAGCGCTTCAGGGATGTCGCTCCGGATTCTCGCGATCTCCAGGGAAACCTTGCCCTCCAGTGAGCAATGGAGGCGCGGCGCGTCCACGGCGGCAAACGGGGAATAGTTTTGAAGCCGGAGCAGAACCTGGAAAATCGAGGAGGTGATCCGCTCGCTTCCCGGAGAGCCGATGGCCAGCCAGGGCTTGCTTCCCCGGAAAATGATGGTGGGGGCCACGCTCGCCCAGGGGACCGCGTTGGGACGCAGATAGTACGGATGAGAGATGTCCTGATACTCGAACGCGTTCAGGTAGTTGTTGTAAAGAAACCCCAACTCCGGCGTGGCCACGCAGGAGCCGTAGACGCTCTCGATGGATTGGGTGAGAGCGACCGCGTTGTTGTCTTTATCCATCACCGACAGGTGCGTCGTCTCGCCCCGGCTTTTGATCCTTCGCCGAATCTGCCGGGCCACCAGCTTGGCGTACTCGGGCTTTCGCATCATCTCCGCGGAGACCTGCGGGAAGAAATGGGGGTCGAACGGCCGGTCCTGCCGGTCGAGAAATGCGCGGCGCATGACTTCGGCGATGGCGACGGCCCCCCTCGGGGTATCGGGATTTTGATAGCGGGGGGGCAACTCCTGGTACACGTTCAGCATCTCGATCAGCGTTTGGCCCGCCGCCGGCGGCGGGAACGTGAAGGCCCGCCCCCCCATGAACCGGCAGGTCAAAGGCCGCCGTTCAATCGGGTGGGGAATCTGGGCGAGATCGTCGTCACGAATCAAACCATCGTTTCGAACCATGTCTTCGTGAATCAGCTTCGCGATTCGGCCGATATAAAAATCCTCGACCCCGTGGCGCGCCAGCCGCCGGAGAGTTTTCGCCAGCACCGGCTGGCGGAAGATCGAGCCGACCGGATAGCTTTTGCTTCCTTCCCGCAGGAAAAATTCGGCTGCTGGCCCTTTTTGAAGCTGCTTCCGCATTCTTCGTATGAGTGTTCTTTGAAGCTCGCTGATCCGGTAGCCCTCCCGCGCCAGGCGGATGGCCGGCTTGAGCACGCGGGCCAGATCAAAAGTGCCATACCGTTTGAGCGCGTAATCCAGGGTGGCGGGTGTGCTCGGAACGGTGGTTCCCTTGTATCCCCGCAGCAGACGGGAGTTGGAAAGGACATCCGTCGTCGCCCGGTTCGGCGCGCGGGAGGAGCCGTCCAGGGCGATGGTTTTCCGCATACCCGCGTGGTGGAGGAGCATCATGGTCTGACCGCCCAGCCCCGAAGCCGCGGGCTCGCACACGCCGAGAGCGAAGGCGGCCGCGACGGCCGCGTCAAATGCGTTTCCTCCCGCCTCCAGCATCTCGACACCGGCCTCGGTGGCCAGATGATGCGCTGTCGCGACGACGCCACTTTTCGAGGCGGCCACACGGCGGGGCTGGCCATGAGTGTCCGGACCGATGTCCTCGAAATCGACGTGCGCGTGTGCTGTTCGTGTTTTATCGGCCATTGGAGTCTACAGGCTGCCGGCAAGATACTGCGCGAGCAGGAGCGTCCTCTGGATCAGGCTGATGCGCTGGACCGCCTCGTTCGGCGTACCCAGGTCCTTCGCGACCGGGCCCACTCCGCATATACATGCCGTCTTGGAGGGAACCAAACCGGCGACCGAAGGCCAGACGGACGATTCCCGCTTCAGGGGGATGTCCCACTCTTCCGCTATTTTTGCCAGGGACTTCGCAAGCGCCTGGCCTCCGCGCCGCTCTTTCATCGGGGGCCTGTCGGCGATGCACTCGAGCTCCCACTTGAGCCCGTTTCTTGCGGGGATCTGGTGCATCTTTTGTTCGATCTCGTCGGCCACTTTCACATCCGGGTAGGTGACCATGATCGTCGCGGTGACCCGATGGGGCAGGAGCATCGGAATTCTTTCGGTATCGATGTTCAGGGCGGAAACCGAAATCCGCTTGCCCCGGGCGGTCAGCGAGGAGAACTTCTCGAGCTGGTTCCAGGTCCACCGAAGCGCCTCCGGGCGTCTCGTGGAGCGCCCCGAGCGGGAGGGCTCGCCCTCCACACGGAACTGGTAGCGGCGCTGGCCCCGCCGCTGGATGATGGTGGAATCGCCCGGATTGCCGGGCCGGAGGACGATCACCCGCTTTGCGAGTGCGCTGGCGGCGCGGATGACCTCGGCGCTGTGCATGACGTCCCGTCCCTCGTCCGCATAATAGAGCACCCCGACGGGCAGGCGGCGGAGCTGCCGAAGGCTGCGAAGGGCGCGGAAGGCGAACTGCATCATCACCAGAGGCGCGCGCGAGGAGCCGATGCCGTCGCCGTACAGCCATTCGGGCTCCTGCCGGAACATCTGGGCGGGAGAGCCGGCGTCCGCCGGAACGTCCAGATGGCCGACGAAAAGCGTGCCCCCCTCGAATCCTTTCGCGGTCTCCCAGGCCCAGGTGGTGCGGTTGTCCGTGAAATCCGCGTTCGGCTTCAGAGCCATGTCGCCAAGTTCGCGGTCGAGGCGGTGGACGGCCTCCTTCACCCCGATGGGGTCGTGCGTGTGGCTCGAAAGGTTGGTCCACTCCTTGAGGTCCTGCTCCAGATGATCGCGCCGCTGCGTGATGTAGGAAAAAACGGAATCCGAGCGGTTTTTGGAACGTCCGTCCAGCTCCGGCGGCTGGGGGGTGCCGAAATACCGCGCGCTGGCGACCTCGATCAGGCGGTTAGCGAGCGCCGCGAAGTCGAGCCCCGCGTGCTGGGCCCCGATGGTATACGAGCCGTGCTCTCCCATGCTCGGCAGGCTGTTCACCTCGAGGATGTAGAGATTCCCCTTCTCGTCCAGCCGCATGTCCACGCGGGCGCAGTCGTAGCATCCCAAGGCGTTGAACGCCTTGGCGGCGATGTCCTTCGCCTGCGCCAGAAGTTTCTCGCCGATGGGCGCGGGACAGGCGTACTCCATCGTCCGCCCGCTTTTTCCGGTCTTGTCCTCGTAGGTGTAAATCTGGGGCCCGTCCTTGCTGAAGATCAGCTCCACGGGAGGAAGTATCTCCGGGGGATTGTTGCCGATGATCCCGACATTG
>CAMYJL010000364.1 GCA_947258645.1 uncultured Nitrospinota bacterium | reverse complement strand
GAGATCCGGACCTGATCCGGAAATGGACCGAGAACATTGATTTCGACCGCGTCGTCCCCCTCGTAGCCGAAGATGGCGACGAGATAATCGGCGAGGGAGCGCTCCAAATCACGACGCACGGTTGGATGCGGCACGTAGGTCTCATTCGCCTGGTGACCGCCAGAGCGCACCGCCGCAATTGGCTCGGTACCTTCATTGTCAAGGAACTGGTCGCGATCGCGCAGGAGCGCAACCTGGAAATTCTGCAGGCCCATGTCATTGAGGACGAACCCGGCTCCGTCAAGATGCTCCAGAAGCTGGGCTTTTATAAAGCTGCAGTCCTTGGGGACATGATTAAAGACCAACACGGGGACAAGTGTAATCTTGCCATTATGATCAATCAGGTGGACAGCATCGATCATATCATTGAGGAATGGATTTTTTCCTCGATGGCAACGCACCTGCGCGGCTCGGTGGAGGGTGCTTACTGATCAATCATGCCACATGTTCTTGTTGGAGCCCTGTTCGTTCAAAATTGGTCACCGATATTTTGTTTCCAGTGAAATTCTAGAATTTCCTGTGAATTTGTCGGCGAAATTCGCCTCCATCGAAAATCCAAAAGTGGATTTGCTTTCAGGAAATGATCGGCCGGGATTGTCCCTCTCTTGGCCTGGGTGATGGTTTCAGATACCATCCGAAATTCCACCCGGCATCTGTTGTGTGATAACCTCCTTTCACAAATCCCTGTAATGACGCGGCTGTTTTACCGCGCCTTGACCGATATCCGTGAAAAACCGGATGGGGGTGAAATCGCAACGCTTTCATAATCAACGGATTCATTGTTTTTTCGCCGGAGCGCTTTCCGGCGGTTTTCATTGGGGGGGATGGGCGAATGGCACAAGAGGCGCGGGAAGCGATTAATGCGGGGCAGGCAATTGTGGACGCGCTTGTCCGGGAGGGCGTCGAGACGGTTTTCTGCCTGCCCGGTTCGCACATCATCGAGATGTACGGGGCGCTCCGGGAGGCGCCGTCCATCCGTCTCGTGACCTGCAAGTCGGAGAGCAACATCTCCCTGTTTGCGGACGCTTACGGCAGGCTGACCCGGCGGCCGGGGGTGTGCCTGCTGACGGCGGGGCCGGGGGCGCTTAATTCGGTTGCCGGGGTGGCCCAGGCGTATGGCGCGGCGTCACCGGTGGTTCACATCACGGGCGGGGTGCCGCTCAATGCGTCGCGGGAGGCGTTTCACGGGGTGGACGATCCCGAGTTCACGGCCGAGATGTATAAGCGGGTGACGAAGTGGAGTGCCCGCATCCGGAATATCGAGGAGGTTCCCTCCGTCATGGCGCGGGCGTTTCATATCGCGCAGAGCGGGCGGCCGGGGCCCGTCCATGTGGAGATTCCCCGGCTGTCGGACTATGCGCCTTATCTGCTTCAGAAAGAGCCCGCCGTGCTGGCGCCCTATCAGCCGAAGCCGGCCGAGGTGGTTTCTCCTACCCAGGAGGACGTGAATTATTTTGCCCAGCGGCTTCTGGCGGCGAAATCCCCGGTTCTGTGCGCGGGGAAAGGGGTCATTCGCAAGAACGCCATGGCCGAGCTCGCCGAGGTCTCGGAACTGCTTTCCATCCCCGTCATTTATACGCAGGACGCCATCGGTGTGATTCCCGACGATCATCCCTTCGCGGCGGGACATTACATCGCCACCCGCTCGGACCCGCGCGTGAAGAAGGTCATGGAGAAGGCGGATCTGGTTTTTTCCGTCGGCCTCCGGGCGGACACCGCCGAGACCGATCACCTTTCAAAATTTGCTCCCCCGGACCGGATGCTCGTCGGCTTTGACGATGGAGAGGACGAGCACTATTCCCGCAAGGATGAAATTGTCGCCGACCCCAAACTTTTTCTGTCGGCCCTTCTTGACCGGGTCCGGGGGGAGAAGCGCCCGGTCAACGAGGAGCTGAAAAAAACCATCGCGGAGACGCGGTCGGCGTTCCGGGAATCGGTGAAAACATTTCTGGATGGCTCCCGATCCCTGAAACCCGTTCATTCGGGTTTTATCCTGGAGACGATTGCAGGATTTGTGAAGCCCGATTCGATCGTGGTGAGCGATGTCGGAAACTGCCAGATGTGGGCGCGTTATTATCTGCCGTTCCACAATCCCGAATCCTTCATGCAGTCGGGAGTGTGGAACGCCATGTCGTTCGCGCTTCCGACCGCCATCGTCGCGAAGATGGAATTTCCGGATCGCGATGTCATCGGCATCGCGGGCGACGGCGCCTCGCTCATGACCATCGCCGACTTTGTGACCGCCTGCGATTACGGGGCGAATATCGTCTTGGTGGTTTTCAACGACGGGGCGTATTCCCAGATGATCGGCCAGCAGCAGAAGTTGTACGGCAAGGTGTACGGGCTTGACTTCAAAAGCCCGGATTTCGCCGCGATTGCCGAGGCCTGCGGCGGCCTGGGCATCCGGGTCGAGGAACCCGAGGATCTGGCGGGGGCGCTGGAGAAAGCGCTTGCGGCGGATGTTCCCGCCATCGTGGATGTCACTACCTCCTATTACGAGTTGCCTCCTTACTAGGAATATTGCGCATGTCAAAGGGCATCGCCTGGGTCACCACGCCATTTGTCCTGAACTACGACGATCCCGCGAGCCTGTTCCGGCCGTTGGAAGAGGCGGGGCTGGAGGTCCGTCTGGCGTCGGGGGAGGTTCTTTTCACCGAAGATGAGCTGATGAAAGGCCTGCCCGGCGTCGTCGCCGTGATCGCGGGGGCGGAGCCTTTCACGGCCCGGGTGCTTGAAAGCGCGGGGGCGGAGAGCCTGCGGATCGTCTCCCGCTCGGGTGTCGGCCTGAACAGCATCGACATCCCCGCCGCCACGGCGAACGGTGTGGTCATCACGAGCGCGGTCGGCCAGAACGCCGACTCGGTGGCGGAGCACACGATGGCCATCCTCCTGGCCGCCGCCCGGCGGATTCCCTGGCTGGACAAGAACTTCCGCGCCCGCGCCTGGCGGGAGATTCAGGTCCCGATGGCGCCGCTGACGGGAAAGACGCTCGGGATTCTCGGCTTCGGGAACATCGGCAGGCGGGTCGCGCGGCGGGCCAAGGCGTTCGAGATGGAGATCCTGGCCTACGATCCGTTTCAGGATGAAAAAGCCGCCGCCGAGATTGGCGCCAGGTTCATGGATGTGGAAGAAGTCACCCGGCGGGCGGATTTTATCTCCTGCCACGTTCCGCTTATGCCCGAGACAAGACATCTCATCGGGCGCGATCTCCTGCGCCTCATGAAGCCGGATGCATTCGTCATCAACACTTCCCGCGGGGGGCTGGTGGACCTCGACGCGATGGCCGAGGCGCTGGAGGAGGGAATCATCCGGGGCGCGGCGCTCGATGTTTTTCCCAAAGAGCCGCCGGATTTCGATCACCCGATCTTCTCGATGGAGAACGCCGTCCTCACCCCGCACGCGGCCGCGCGGGGAGAGGACGCGATTTACAACCCCGTCCGACAGGCGATGGGTAGCGGGGTCGAATGTCGCGACGGCCGACAGCCGCCCGTCGTTGCCATCCCCGCGGTGTATGACCGC
>CAMYJL010000363.1 GCA_947258645.1 uncultured Nitrospinota bacterium | reverse complement strand
CTGAAATCCGGTTTTTTCTGGCTCCCTTCCGCGCCTGTGGGGATGGGAGTGGCGACGGTAACCGCGCTGTTTCTCCTGCTCGTCATCATGCCGTTCACGAACGAGCGCCTTCCGAAAGTGTGGGAGCGCCATCCCCTGCTGATCGTCATCCTCGGCGGGGTGTTCAACGCGCTGGCGGCGGTTTTTTTCCAGTCGGCCGTCAAGGGCGGGCGGATCGTGGAAGTGATCCCGATCAACCGCCTGTCGGTTCTCCTGATCATCTTTTTCTCGTGGCTGTTTTTCCGGAAGCAGGAAGCCGTCACCTTTCGCGTGGTGCTGGGCGGCCTGCTCTCGGTCGCGGGCGCCTTCGCCATCGTCTCGGGGAGGTGAGGGGGGGTTCTGTTGGCGGGCCTCAGACGGCGTCCGCCGCATCCGAGGCGGCATCGAGCGCGGCGCAGGCGCGGTTGCGCTCGCGCACGAGGCGCGTGTAGAGAACCCGCCCCTCGTGGGATTCGCCGCCCGCCGCGAGGTAGCCGTCCACCCGCTGGAGGCCGGGGAATCTTACCGCGCCCGAGGCGGGGTCGTGATCGAACGGCCCGGCCTGGGTGTAGAGAACAGCGTTCAGCGCGTGGCTCATCCGCCGGAGGGCGCGGTTCCCCGCCCCCGGGTCGAGGCCCCCGATTTTTCCCATCAGCGATTCCGCCGATTTCCTGAACCGCGCGGCGGCGGCCTGGACCGGGCCGAAGTCGAAGGCGCTCCCCGCCCGCCCGGCGAGATCTTCGAGCGCCGCGTCCACGACATCCGCCGTCGAGCGGGGGTCGAGGGGAAAGCCCCCGGCGGTGCAGAGCTCCAAGAGCGCGCCCGCGTAGAGGCGGGTGTGCTCGGTGAGCAGGTCTTTGTCCATCTTGTCGAGGGTGTCGGCGGGGTTGTGCCAGTACTCGGGGAAGCCGCCCTCGGGGTGATCTTTCTGGAGGTCGGGCGCGTCGGGCGGCAGCACGGGCAGGAACGAAAACGAGGGGACGCCCACGCCCCAGAGGGACTGGTCGGCCATCTTCTTGGGGTGGTCGGGCGAGGTCTCCTGCCCGCCGATGCGCGAGACGGCGTCCTTGACCCAGGCGGAGATGTCGGACGTGCAGAAGGGCCGGTAGATGGTGCACTGGCGGCAGCCGGGCTGGTCGATGTTCAGGTAGGCGGCGCAGTTGGCCCGGAGCTCCTCGAACATGTGATCGGCGTACCAGGTGGAGCCCGAAAAGCGCCCGTGGGAGTGGCCGTTCCACCACGCCACCCGAAGGCCGCGCTTGAGTTCTCCCCGGTGCTCGTGGAGGAGGCGCGCCAGCTCCATCAGGGTGGTGTCGCCCGCGCCGTTGTCGTTCGCGCCGAACTGCCACGAGTCAAGGTGCCCGGCGACGAGGACGTATTCGGTGCTCCCCGAGGGGGGCGGGATGTGCGCCACGGGCATTTTCGTCCGGCGCCACCGGGTGTCGGTTTCGGCGTGGATGCGGAGCTTCACTTCCTTTTTGGATTTCACGAGGTCGATCAGGCCCTGGCCCTTCTCGCGCGAAAGGGTGACGGCGGGGGTGACGGGGAGGCGGCCCACGCTCTCGGGCGTGGGCGATCCCCAGACGGTCGAGACGGTCATCTCGTGGGCGACGCCCATGTTGACGTAGACCTGACCGATCGCCCCCGCCTGCTCGAAGGCGTAGAAGCGGCCCGGGGAGAGCATCCGCTCGGCGACGACGATCCGCCCGGCGACGGGGCCCTCGGGCGCCAGCGCCTCGCCGACGTAAACGGCGTCGCCCGTCACGCCCGCCGCGCCGGTCGAGGCGCCGAAGACGGCCGTGATGGCGGGGATGTGCTCGTTCTGCTCACCGAGGATGTCGATCGAGGTTTTTCCGGGGATGCTGATCAGGGCGTCGAATTCATGGACGGTGACGTCGATCCCGAGCGCCGAGAGCTCGCCGGCGATGTAGTCCACGGCCCGGTTTTCGCCGTCTGTCCCGGTGTAGCGCTCCCACTGGCAGATGGATTCGAGATGTTTCCAGAGAAGGTCTGTGCTGACTTCGGATGCGATGGCCATGGGTGTCCCTCGATAAAATGGCAAAAAAAGATTCGCCGGTGAAAGATTCAGGTTTGGCCGATGGAGGGGATGCTAGCACAGGGGAGGTAGGGTTGTGGAGCGGGGCGCTCCAGATGATGAATGAGGTTTGAAAATATGGGATTTAATTCTGGTAGAATTTTCCTCTTTTGGCCCTCCAGAAAATAATGGCGACATAGGTCATCGTTGCAAGGTAGGACATTGTCAGAATCAGAAGACTGATGGATGCAATCTTGAACCAGCATACATCTCCGGCCTGTTTCAAATAACAAAAAATTTGGGGCAAATCGTTTTCCGAGCTACCGCTCGCCCATATGGAGAAAACGGCCAAAATCAGACTGATTAGGAGCCGGTAAGAAACATTCAACCAGAAATTAAAATCCCCTCCGCCCAATTTAGGGCGAATGACTCCGGGCCTCTCAACCAAAAATTTTCTCTTCTCAAAAAGAATGCGCCTCCACTCCACCATGCCGGAAACCACGTGGGCGAGAATGCCTTTGCAAAAACGCACCCTTCTTATCAGAGGCCAATTTTTCCAATTCTTCTGTCCCTTGAGATGAAACTCTTCCGGGTCGGATTCGTTCTTGTAGATCTCCAGGAAGTCCGGTTTTATCCAGAGAAATAGGGTGCCCAAGGCTACCGCAAGTTGATAAATAAAAGTGAGGCCAAAAACGGCGTAAATGATCAGCGCTCCGGTCAGCAGCGCTGCGAAAAAAGGGACGCGAAAATACGCCCAGAGCAGTGCCGATCGGAATGCGAGGGGATGATCGAAAAAATCCGGATTATCGAAATAGCGGGTATTTTCTAAGGGAAGCCAGGAAGGGGGAATCTTATTCAGAAGATACTGAAGCCAGCGAGGGGTTTTCTTGTCCTTCCTGTCCTCCGGAACGGAGGTAGCGCGCGCGGTGATAATTTTCTCGAATTGTTGACTGAGGACTTTCTCGAACATCAGGCCGAAAGGTTCTGTACTTTTGACCCACTGAAGCCAGCGAGGGGTTTTTTTACCGTTCCGATCCTCCGGAACGGAAGTAATGCTCGGGTCGATGATTTTCTCAACTATCCCCTTGAAGAGTTCCGCGTCTTCCCAGTACATGTTGTGGGCCACGCCCGGCTTGGCGTACCGGCGGAAGACGATATCGTGCTTCAAGTCGAATACTTTGCCGTAATTTTCGCTTGCCGCCGCAACGTCCAGATGGTGTCCCACCGGGTCCTGTTCGTCGCAGAAATTGTGGTGGGGGATCTTCTGATCGGGGGAAACCAACCAATCGTTAACGCCTACGTTCCAACCGGCCGGTGCAGAAAAGCCGGGTTTGATATTCTTGGGGTTTGGTTTGTTCAACCCCATGTGGCGGTAGTTCTGATGCCACATGACATGGTACTTATCGATGGGCGAACCGATGGTGATGAAGTTCCGGACCCGGTTCCGCCAGGTCAGCATTGGAATTTCAGGAAACTTGATGGTTCCTTTCGGGCCCTGAAAATATCCGTGATCGATGGCCA
>CAMYJL010000362.1 GCA_947258645.1 uncultured Nitrospinota bacterium | reverse complement strand
ACATGCGGTCGACTTTTTCCGCCCAGGCCGCGCGTTCATCCTTCTGAAGAATCAGATTTTCGACACGATTTCCCAGCGCCTCGGATTCGGGATAGCCGTAGAGCTTCTCGGCGGCGGGGTTCCAGACGATGATCCTGCGCTGCGGGTCGGCCACGATGATGGCGTCGGAATTATCGTCCACAACGCTGCGGAAGAAGACGCGGCTGCGCTTTTCGTTTTCGTAAAGCCTCGCGTTCTGGATGACGATGGCGGCACCATCGGCGAAGTCCTGGAGGAGGTCCAGGTCATCCGGACTGAACAGATTCTTTTGCCGCGAGACACAGCAGATCGCCCCGATGGCTTTCCCCCCCAGGAAAAGCGGTTGCGCCATAAAGGAATGAAGGCCGACCCGGAGCACCCACTCGATGCCGATAAATCTGGGATCCCGTTGGAGATCCGCGAGCAGCACCGGCTCCCCGGATTCGACAACCGACCGCATGACGCCCAGCAAGGGGGCAAAGGGTTCCTGGGGAAAAGAAACCGCTCCCAGGGGCGCTTGCGGAACGAGGATTTTCGACGGCTCCTCGACAAGGAAGAGCTGGAAAAAATCCCCGCCCAACAGGTCGATCGATGCCCTCTTGATTCCGCTCAGAACGTCGGAAAGATTGGGAGATTCGGCAATTTGACGGTTCAGATCGTTGAGCTGCCGGAGCCGGGAGGCACGCTTCCCGGTTGTTTGATAGAGATGGGCATTCCGAATCGCCGGACCGAGGTGGTCCGCCACCGAACGAAGGAATTCTTCTTGGTCGCGGGAAAAGGCAGTCTCCCGCGTGCTGTGAAGCTCCAGATGGGCGATCGATTGATCCTCCTGAATGATGGGGACAAACAGGGAGCTCCGGAGCCCGGCATCGATCAGCGCCTCTTTCCAGGGCAGCCCGGAGGATTCGAGCCGGGAGATGTTACGAATTTGCCTGGAGTCATAAATTTCCCGGGCAAACCAGCCGAGACGCGCCTCCTTGTTTTCAATCGACTCCTCCACCTCGAGGTCCGAGTCGACGTACATCCCCTGCTCCCACCCCTCCCGGGGCGGGTTGGGCGATATGACCAGCCGCTCGCACGCCACCGCCTCCCGAATTTCCCGGAGGATACGCCCGAAGATCGCGTCCGGCTCCAGGGCCGACCCCGCCGCTTTGGCAATCCGGCCCAGGGAGACGAGGCGGCTGGCCCGCTCCTCGGCCAGCCGGAAGAGCAAAGTATTGTTAATCGCCGCACCCAGATAGGCGGCAATCCCGCTCATCAACTCTTCATGGGCGGGAGAAAACGCATGGGGACGCCGACTGCTCAAGGCGATGTGGGCGACAACCTCCTCTCCCGCGAGGAGAGGGACGACGAGAAGGCTCTGAAGCCCTCCCTCCGTGAGATGACCGGCCCAATACAAACCGCTCCCCTTCAGGTCGGGGATATTTTTCAGCCGCCCGGTCTCGTATACCTCCCGGTAGAACCAGGCACCCACTTCAAGCGCATCGCTACCTTCCGAGGAGACCGGAAGATCCGATTCGATATACCAGCGATCGAGCTGCTGCGCCCCATCCGAAACAGCTGATATGACACATCGCTCACACGGAACCACCCGCCGGATTTCCCGCGCGATGGTGCGGAAAAGCGCATTCGGCTCCACCGCAGAAAAAACGACCCTGGCGATTTCTCCGACCGTCTGGAGATGCGCCACCCGCTCCTGGACCTGGTTGATGAGGCGGGTATTTTCGAGAGCGAGGGCAGCCTGCTCGGCGAACGATCGGGCAATCTGGACCCGCCGCCGGGCCGGCCGGAACGGCTTGTCGAAGTAATAGGCAATGACTCCCGTTTTTCTCTCCCTGCTTTGAAGGGGAAGAAGAAGATACGAATGAATTTTTTCGTGATCGAGGAAACCGCCGTCCCCGATCCTCCCCCGCTCTCCCTCCACGGTTGCATGAAAGTCCTGAAGCTCGCCGTCACCCCGGTGCCACTGCTCAAAGTCATCCCTGCTCTCAAGCTCTCTCACCAGAATTTCCGAAAGTCCCTCGCTGGCCACGCACCGGAACGTCCCGTCCGGTTGCGCCACCCAGACCCCCCATCTATCGGCCTCCAGCAGATTTGCGCCGGAACGCCCGGCCAGTCCGCATATCTGAGCCGGGTCGAGCGGGGAGGCCATTTTGCTGGCGGAACTCGCAAACTTTTGTAATTGCTCGACATAATACTGGCTGGACTCTTTCTGATAGGCCTGGTGGAGCGAGGCGGCCACCTGGTCGGAAAAGGTCTGGCCCAGGGCGAGCATTTCTCCACCAATCTTCCGGGGGGATGTCCAGTAAAACATTAAACTGCCTTTGTTCTCGCCCTCGATGCGGAGAGGAAACGCAACCATCGAACGCAGGCCCTCGGCAACCTGAATCTCGCCGGTCAAACGATGGGCCGATGTGTCCGGAATCACCGTCGGGGTATTGTGGTCCGGGTCCAGGAGATATGACCGGGTGATCGGAAAAGAGTCCGGGAGGGACGTAAGACGATCACCATACTGAGATGAAATCTCCCGGCATCCATAGAAGGAAATTTCATCCGACTCGGAATCATGCCATTCGATGCTCGCCCGGGATGTTTCCATCACCCGATCGGCTTCTTCCCATACCGTCTGGACGATATCGTTCACGCAATCGCCGGAGGCAATTCGCCGCAAGACCCGCTCCAGGTTTTCACGCTCTTCGACGCGTGAACCCAAGGAGGCGGAATCCTTCGATTTTTCGATCACAACAGAGGCCCACTCTCCGAATGTCTGGGCCAGCCGGCGCTCCTCCAGCGTGTAATCGCGGCGGTACAAGTGATAAAGGCACACACCCCCGAACAGTTTCCCGTTCTTTACCAGAGGGATGATACAGATGGCCCGATGTCCGGCCTCCAAAATTCTTTTGTCATTTTGATACTTCGAATCAAGAAACTTACGGTTCGACGCGGGCTCTGAAATAACTTCCACCTCTCCGCGGCGGCACACTTCCTCAAAAAGGGTCGGGCCGCTTTTCTCGCGGAGCACCTCTACATATTCCGAGGGGAGATTGTGCGCGTAGACGATGTCCCGGCGCCATTCCCCTTCCTCGAAGGAGAGCTCCGCGACCATCGCCCTTTGCGCCTCCATCACACGGCAGGCTTCCTCACAGACGGCGCGCAGGGTTCCCGGGTGGTTTTTCTCTCGCAGGACATTCAGGATGGAAGAAGAGATCACGGCTTCACTGTTCATACTCAACCGCCTCCGATATCCGGGCCGGGACTCTCAGATGCCCAACGCCCGGCCAGCGACCACCTCCAGGCATTTGGCACATGAAGAGAGAAAAACGATTCCTTCAGACGGAATTAAATTACGGGCAGTTCATGCATGAAGATTGTGCTTTTTTATGAGCGTGTAAAGGGTCGGACGGCTTACGCCAAGTTCCCGGGCCACCCGGGAAACGTTTCCCGAATAATGAGAAAGGGCATTCTCGACAAGATTTCGCTCAACAATTCTTCTCGCCTCATTGAGTGAAAAGAAGCCATTCTTCCCAATACATTGTTTTTCCTCAAGTTCGATCCCGG